>CANAUI010000031.1 GCA_947364715.1 uncultured Clostridium sp. | reverse complement strand
ATTGGTAATTTTTATTTTCCCTTTTTTGGTAATTTTGGTATTGACTTTTATACTAGCTTAAAAACAAGTTTACACTAATTTTATTTGCACATTTCCTGCCATAATATTTTTACTGGACACATTATATATTTTCTAAAAACCAGCTCTGTTTGGCTTGGTGGAACAAGTTAAACCCAGACTGCGAACCCAACTTAATGGATTCTCCCAAGTAGCTCATTATGTGTAATGTCATTATTATTTAATTTTTCAGTGTATTTCTCAATACACATATAAAATAGCATCTTTTTATGTAAACGTCAACAAAATGTAACAATTTCATTGAAAAAAATGGAAATTCTTGATATACTTTGTCTGTAATATTAAATTTATAAAGGAATGATGCCTAAATGGATAATAATAAATTAGAAACAATTTCAAATCTTTTTGAAGGTAGTGAAATAAGAAGTGTTTGGGATAGTGAAAAAGAAGAATATTATTTTAGTGTTGTTGATATTATTAAGGCTTTAACTGATAGTAAAATTCCAAAAAGATATTGGACAGATTTAAAAAGAAAATTAGCAGAAGAAGGAAGTCAACTGTACGAAAATATCGTACAGTTGAAAATGAAAGCTAATGACGGTAAAATGCGTGAAACAGATACATTAGATACAAAAGGAATATTAAGACTAATAGAGTCAATACCAAGTCCAAAAGCTGAACCATTTAAACTTTGGCTTGCTAAAATGGGAAATGATAGAATAGATGAAGTATTTGATCCAGAACTTGCTATTAATCGTGCTGTTGATTATTATAGAAGTCGTGGATATGATGATAATTGGATTAAAGCAAGAATGACTGGTGTTGTAGATAGACGTAAATTAACAGATGTATGGAAAGAAAATGGAATAACAAAAAATATTGAATATGCAGTCTTAACAAATGAAATATATCAAGCTTGGTCAGGAATGAAAGCATCGGAATATAAAGAATTTAAAGGAATTAGAAAAGAGTCATTAAGAGATAATATGACAGACATAGAAGTAGCATTAACAGATTTAGGAGAAATAGCAACAAGAGAACTTGCTAAAAAGCACAGACCTTATGGTTTAGAAGCAAACAAGAAAGTTGCAAATATGGGTGGACATGCTGCAAAAGTTGCAAGAGATGATATAGAGAAAAATTTAGGAGAATCTGTTGTGAGCAAAACTAATGCATTAAACTATAAATATTTAGACGATAATAAAACTTTAAAAAATACATCGAAAAAGAAATTAAAGGAAAATATTAATATGGAGGAAAACGATGAATAAACCTATCATTGGCATTGTATCAAAACACTATGCTACATATAAATTAAATAAAATAGATACCTTTGTAAGAGATGAAGTAAAGCAAGCTATATTTGATAATGGCGGAATTGCTATTGGAATATTACCTACTGAATCTAATGTCAATTATTGCGCAGATAATTGGGAAGATAATTTATCAATAGAAGAAAAAGAAAATTTGATTGCACAAATTAAATTGTGTAATGGAATTATATTACAAGGTGGTCTTGAAACGGATAATTATGAAAGTATAGTCTCAAAATATTGTTATGATAATGATATACCTATATTAGGAATATGTGCAGGTCAAAATAATATTGCTAGAGCTATTGGAGGAACAACATATAAAATACCTAACCCAGATAAGCATGATAAGTCATTTGATGAGTATGTGCATAATATCAAAATAGATGAAAGTTCAAAATTTTATAACATAGTCAAAACAACTGAAATGATGGTAAATTCTAGACATAAAAGAACAATAAAAGATTGCCCAATGCTTGATAAAGTTGCATTTTGTGAAGATGGTTACCCAGATGTTATTGAAGCTAAAAATAAAAAATTCTATATAGGAGTTAGGTTTCATCCAGAAAGTTTATATGCTAAAGATGAAAAAATGAATAGCATTTTTAAAAAATTTATTAATGTTTGCAAGGGTTAGGAGGCTAAAATGGAATTAAAAGAAACAATAAAAAATAGAAGAAGTATTCGCAAATATAAAGATACTGAGATTTCTAAAGAAATAATAGAAGACTTAATTGATTGTGCAAGGTTAGCACCATCTGCCAAAAATAGACAACCTTGGAAATTTGTAATAGTAACTAACACTATAAAAAATCAAATTGCAGACATTATGTTGGAAAAGGAAAATAGCTCAAAGATTAGTTTAGAAAGAAAAATATATAATGCTAATAGTAGTGTTAAAGCAACTGCAAAAATAATGAAAGAAGCACCTATACTTATATTGGTTATTAAAGAATATGAAGATAATTGGATTATAGGAGATTCGCTTTCGATTGGTGGAGCTATAGAACATATTTGCTTA
The DNA here is from genome assembly GCA_947364715.1 of uncultured Clostridium sp. Lineage (GTDB taxonomy): Bacteria > Bacillota > Clostridia > TANB77 > CAG-508 > CAG-269. The sequence goes on along the minus strand of CANAUI010000031.1, from coordinate 19,414 downwards.
AGAGCAACTGATTTAGGATTAGGTTCACTTTGGATAAGAGATATTGTATATACTCAAAAAGAAATAGCTAAATTAGTAGGCTATGGAAATATGGAACTGATTTCAGCAATTTCTATCGGTTATCCAGATGAAAGTCCTAAACAAAGACCTAGGAAAAAATTAAATGAAGTATTGGAGTGGTATTAATATGGAGAAAGAAAAAATATTAGAATTTTATAAGCAAACGAGTCAATTTACAGATTTGGGCTATTATAAGGATTTTGCAAAAAACTTGCCAGATGATATTGAACAATTATGTATATTACAAAGAATGCAAATAATACATCCTGTTGCATTTAGAGATAAAGAAATTAGAAATAAAAAAGACTGCTTTTGGGGAGATATGACTAAAGTTCCAGTTACTAGATTAGAATATGAAGATGATATCTTTCCAACAGCACAAAGTGTAATAGCTGAATTATTAAGAAAAAATCCTAACTATACTACAAAAAGAGAAGCGAAAGACAAAGTTCATGTTACATGTAGAAGTCAAGCTATATTATTGGCTAGTATATTGAAAGCTAAAGGAATACCAGCTAGAGCTAGAAGTGGATTTGCTGAATATATACATTATGATGGAATATGTTACGACCATTGGATTACAGAATATTTTGATGAAAAAGAAAATAGGTGGAGATTAGTAGATGCAGATGAACATTGTCCAGACCATGAAATGGGATTTGATTTGAATGATATTCCTTATGATAAATTTTTATTTGGTGCAAATGCTTATTTAGGCATAAGACAGAATAAATATAAAACTGAAACGATTTTATATTCTTCTGAGCCACCAACTCTAGGACTAAAAGCTTCAATAAGAGGATTATTCTATGATTTTCATGCGTTAATGAATGATGAAATTATATTCTTACATATGCCTAAATATATACAAGATAAGAATTTTGAATTATCTGAAGAAGAATATAAAGAATTAGATAATTTAGCCAGCTTAATGCTAAATCCTAATGAAAATTTTAGTAAACTACAAGAAATCTGGAACAATATACCTAAATTTAGAATTATGTCAGGAGCATTAAATTAGTTTGAAAAATGTAAGGCAGTAATGGAATCAAATTTGATTGTGTGGCTGAATTGATGGAGATGTATGAAACGATAATAGAAGGAGATAACAATGTTTAATATTTATTACATAAATTATGCTAAAGCTTATGAAATAGCTATGTTACAAAATAATAAAATAGAAACTACTCAAACAAAAGAAAGTACAACAGATTTGCAACTAGAAGGAGAAGGAAATATTGACACAAAGGATTTAAAAAAGATACCAATTATAGGACATGCAATTCCTGATTTTTCATTTGATGCTAGTGCTGAAGGAAATAAATCATGGAAAGTTATTGACACGGTTAATGTTGTTAGTACTAAATCTGTAATTTTAAAAGAGATATATAATATTGCAAAAAACAATGTAAATTTAGATAAATGCCAAATAGGGCAACTAATTAAACTTAATGATATTACATTAACTACTATGAATGAAAGTGATATTTTGGCTGTAAAAGCTATAAAAAGTGGAATCTTTAATAAAGTAGCAATAGAAGGTTTAGGAGATGTTAATATTACTTCATTATTTGAAGTTTTACTTAAGGACTGTTCATATATTTTTAGTGGAGAAAGTGTCAATAAAAATCAGGATATATTAATTAAGATACCTATGCAAACAGAAAATGAATTAGAAAGTCAATATAGCATATCAGATTTGGAAATTGGGAAAATTTCAGTAATTGGTATATATAAAGGGAAGCATAAATATTGTGAAATATATGAAAAATTAAGCAAATTATCTTTATATACTAAAAAAGAAAATAATACAAAAGCAGAAGGAAATGTTGAATATGAAACAGATGAGAATGATGTAGAAGAGACTATTAATAATAAAGAGTATCATTATATTGACATCATTGCTATTGTTCAGGATATAAATTTAAAATAAGGGTGGAAGGAATGTCAGAATATATTGTTTATGAATATGATAAAAAGAATAGAAATAAAATCAAGCAAAAGTTAAAAGAAAGACATATAAAAATTATGAATTTATTAACTACAAAAGAGAATTACCAATTTGAAGAAGGAAAAGAATATTATTTAGATGCTTCAAGTTTATTTAACTATGATAAGATTGATGTTTCTATTGCTATACTTGAAAAATTTTTTCAAATTTTAGAAGATAAACACATTGAAAATATTAAATTCATAATAGAAAAAGAATATTCGCGTACATTAAAAGATAATTTATATTACTTTATTGAAAAAATATGTTCATTGGAAAAAAAGTTAAATATCAAAATTGAAACAAATAAATCAATTGTGGAAATAGACGAAAAAGAATTTGAAGCTTTAAAAGAAGAAATAAACAATAAAATATATGGAAATGAGAGTTTTAAAAAAAGACTAATTGAGGAAATTGAAAACTTTAGAATATTTAATAAGATTAATATGCAAGCAATTTTATCTGTCTTTGTTTTTGGAAAGCCAGGTATTGGAAAAACAGAAACTGCAAGAGTGATACATAGAAAACTATATGGACAAGAAGATATTATCAAGCTTAATTTTGAGAACTATTCAGGAGAAAATGCTTTAAGTAGTTTAATTGGTAGCCCAAGAGGATATATCGGTAGTGAACATGGAGAACTTTCTGAAAAAATAGCTAAAAGTCAATCAAAAATCATAATTATAGATGAATTCGAAAAAGCAAGTAAGCCAGTTTTTAATTTTTTCTTGCAGTTATTAGAAGAAGGTAAATTTACTGATTCATTAGGAAGAGAGTATAATTTAAACGAATATGTAATATATTTCACTTCTAATATTGAAGCGAACAAACTACATGAAAAGATTTCGCCTGAATTATTTTCACGTTTTAATTTAATATATAAAATGACAGATATTTCTATAGATACTAAAAGACGTTATGTATCTGATAGAATAGATTATATAAATAGCTTATTAAAAAATAAAAATATTGTGATTGAAGATCAAAAGATTAGAGAACTAAAAGATTTAGATGTATCTCAATTTGAAGATTTAAGAAAAATCAATAATACAATTAGAAAATTAATAGGGAAAGAAGTTTATGATAAATTTCATCCTAAATACTGAAGATTTGGAGTAGCCAATGCTACTCCACTTAATGTTAAATATAAATCAATTCTCTAAATATAATTTCTTCAATTGAATGTTTATAGTTATTCATAAGTCCAGTCCATTTTAAAGGGTCGGTATTCTTCAAGTTTTCATCAATAGGATTCTTTTCTAACATTTGTGCCATAAGTATTTCAAATCTTCTTTTAGCTTGTTTATCAGTTTCTATAATATGCTTTCTTAAAGTCTTGTTCATAAACATTATAATATATTCAGCTTTCTTTTGATTTTTTAAATATTCTAATCTTAAATGACCATACTTTCCAATAATATAATCATTTTCATATTCTTCTTTCTCTAAATATAAGTCAGGAACCAAATAATCTCCTTCTTTGTGATAAGTTATTTCTATCATAGTTAAAACCTCCATAAATTGATTTTCACTACAAATTTGACTAAATAATTTATATCTTTAAATGGCTATCTAACACAATAAAATTTTAGAAGAAATCTATAAGAACAATTTTGTCCTTATTAAACTTCCCCCAATGGAGAAACAGCTAAAGATATTGCAAATAGAAAAGGAATATCAGAAAAAGAAGATATATTAGACTACATGAGCAGTACAGAACTAGCAACTAATCTATTTAGAATTACACAAACAGATGAGGTTTTAAAAAATAAGAATATAAATAATGAAGATGATGCTTGTATAACGCATCATAAAGTGGGACAAGCAGTTAGACAAACTATAAAAAGAATAGGTGGTACTATGCCAGAAGATTTACCAACACCAAGAAAAAGTACAAAACAAATAGAAAAAGAAAAAAACAAAAAATTAAGTTTTAAAGATAATAAAAGATTGAAGTAAAATTATTTAAATTTATATAATATACGAGAAAGAATATGAAAGAAATAATTAAAGATGTAATAATTCCTATAGTAACTATCAAAAAAATGTAGTACAATAAAAATGTCAACAACAAAAGTAGACACAAAATGACTTAATAATAGTCTATAAAAAATGAATGGAATACAAATAAAGTCAAAGCAAGCATTTATTAAGGAGTAAATAGCTTGCTTATTTATATTATAGAAAAGTTCTCTGAACTTCCTATAATATAAATAAAATACTTTGCACACAAATTTGCCAAAGCAAATTTGGCGCACGAACAAAGACGAGGCATGAAAAGTAATCTAAAAGGTCAAAAAAATTTAATCATGCCTCTTTTGTTCTTTGCCTAAAAAATATAAATTAATGAAGGGAGGAGGTAAATTTATAGCATACATTAATCTAACTTTGAATATTTATTGAAACAAGAGGTGACAGCTTATGGAAGAAAAGCAAATTGTATCCAATAAACAAATAGAGTTAGAGATTGAAATGATACTAAATAGAAAATTGTTTCAAGATAAAGTGATAGATAGAGAAACATATGAAAATGTGCAAGATGAATTGTTGAGAGAAATTAACAAGGAAAAAGAAAAATTCTGAAAAAAATAATTTTTCAAATTTCAATATATACATATAAGAGAAATAATTATATGATGATAGTGCCTATAAAGATACTTAAACAAAGTTTATAAAAGGAAGGAGATAAAAGATATGGATTTATATAATATGAGAAAAGAAATAAGTAATGGAAAAAGCATATATGACTTACCACTAAAAGTAACATATTATGCAAGAGTATCAAGTGAAAAAGATGAACAATTAAATTCATTAAGTAATCAAGTTTTTTATTTTGAAAAACATATAAAAGAAATCTCTAACTGGACATATGTAGATGGATATGTAGATGAGGGTATAAGTGGTACAAGTATAAACAAAAGAGATTCATTTAAAAGAATGATTCAAGATAGCAAAAAAGGAAAGTTTGATTTAATCCTAACAAAAGAAGTAACTCGTTTTGCGAGAAACACTTTAGATAGTATCTCTTATACCCAAGAATTATTAAAAAATCAAGTAGGAGTATATTTTGAGTCTGATAATATCAATACTATTATGCCAGACTCAGAATTAAGATTAACAATTATGGCAAGTGTAGCACAAGATGAAGTAAGAAAATTATCAGAAAGGGTAAAATTTGGATTTAAAAGGTCAATCGAAAAAAAGAGAGTGCTTCGGAAATAATAACATATTCGGATACAGAAAAGACAAAACAAAATTAGTTATACATGAAGAAGAAGCAAAAATGATAAAAGAATTATTTGAAATATATGCTACACGGAGAGATGGGATTTTACAAAATAGCAGAATATTTTAAACAAAAAGGATATATAGGTAAAAATGGAAATCCAATATCCTCACAAACATTAAGAAGAATTATAAGAAATCCAAAATACAAAGGATATTATAGAACAGGAACTGTAAAAGTAGTAGATTATAAATTGCACAAAGCACAAAAAATGCCAAAAGAAGAATGGCAAGTATTTGAATGTAAAGAAAACATACCAGCAATTGTATCAGAAGAACTATGGGAAAAATGCAACAATATATTAGAAAAAAAATCAACAAGTTGTTTAAACAAAGTGGAAAACAAAGATGTTTTTAAAAGTAGATATACATTTAGTGGATTGATTTTTTGCAAAGAACATGAAGAAGAACACATACCAGGATTTAATAGAATATCAGGAGCTAAGAGGTCTAATAAACCTGCTTGGGCATGTAGTAGATATATTACACATGGATTAAAAGGATGTGAAAGTCCAATTATAGAAGAAACAGAATTAATAGAAATATTAAAAGTAATACTAAATAAATTCTTATCGAATCAAGAAGAAATAATAGCTGATTTGCTTGAAAAATACAAAAAATATAATAAAGCAAAAGATATAGAAAAAGAAATATCTAAAATAGAAGGAAAGATAAAAGAAACAAATAATAAAAAAGATAAATTATTGGAACTCACAATTCAAAACTATATTTCTGATGAAGAATTCTACAAAAGAAATGAAACACTGAATAAAGAAATTGAAAATTATAATGAACAAATAAAATATTTAAAAGAAGAAAAAGAAAATGTATCAACAATAGAAGAAAATATGAAGCAAATAAAAAAGACTTTAGAAAAAGAAATTAAAATAGAAGAAAATATAGAGGACTTAGTTAAATTATTAGTAGATAAAATATATGTATCCAAAGTAGATAATAATAGAAAATATATTAAATTAGAAATCTATTTTAAAATTGGAGAGCCAATAACATTAGAAGGAAACTTGAATAAAAAGAAAAACAAGAATATATTATAAGACATCAAGATTATCAATCAAAGAACAATAACACATATTATTGTTCCAGGCTCTGGAAATAAATTAATGAATATATTTAAAACAAATAAAGAAATATCTATTCCATGGGAAAATGTAAAATGTATTGGAGAAGACCTAATTTTAGTGAAACTATAATAAATTTTATACAGTCAAATTTATTATAAATAAACTTAAAATTTATAACTTATGTAACAAGTCAAGTAGATAATGAAAAAAGTAATAACTCTTGTTTGTGAAGCGTAATTTTATAACTCACAATCAGTTTGTTTAGAATTCATGAATACTTGATTTTTTACAAAATTTACAGTATAATCCTAATATTGGAATATAAAATGTCGCAAATAAAAGTAGTATGCTTAATAAGCAAAAAAGGTCCAAATGCGACAAAAGAAGGGAAGATGTTAAATGAGAGCAATAGAAATTAGAAACAAATATTTAGAATTTTTTAAAAAACATGGACATACAGTTATTCCATCAGCTTTATTAATACCAGAAAATGACCCATCTGTATTATTTACAACAGCAGGTATGCAACCATTAGTGCCATATTTATTAGGAGAAAAACATCCAGAAGGAACAAGGCTTACAGACTATCAAAAATGTGTGAGAACAAATGATATTGATGAAGTAGGAGATAATAGACATTTAACATATTTTGAAATGCTTGGAAATTGGTCTTTAGGAGATTATTTTAAAGAAGAATCTATAAAAATGAGTTTTGAATTTTTAACCAAAGAATTGCAAATACCAGTAGAAAAATTATCAGTAACTTGTTTTGCAGGAGATGAAGACTGTCCAAAAGATGAAGTTTCAGCAAAAGTATGGAAAGATGTTGGAATATTAGATGGTCATATTTATTTTTATGGAAAAGATGATAACTGGTGGATAGCAGGAGAAGAAGGACCATGTGGACCAGATACAGAAATGTTCTATGATACAGGAAAAACAGCATGTGGACCAAATTGTCAACCTAGTTGTGATTGTGGTAAATATGTAGAAATTTGGAACAATGTATTTATGGAATATTATAAAGATAAAAATGGGTATTCTAAATTAAAACAACAAAATGTAGATACTGGATTAGGTTTAGAAAGAATGACGATGTTGTTACAAGGAAAAGAAACACCATTTGATACAGAATTATTCTTGCCAGTTATGAAAAAAATACAAGAACTTCAAAAAATAGATAATATAGAAAGTAGAAGAATTATTGCTGAACATTTGCGTTCAAGTATGATGATTATTACAGATGGTGGTAGACCAAGTAATATTGATAGAGGTTATGTATTAAGAAGACTAATTCGTAGAATGATTAGACATATGAACAAGTTACAAATTGATTTATTAGAATTATCAAACTTAATTGATATAAATGTAGAAAATTTAAAAGATATGTATCCAGAATTAGAACAAAATAGAGAAAATATTAAAAATGTAATAAATGAGGAAAAAGATAAATTTGTAAAAACATTAACACATGGAGAAAGAGAATTTCAAAAAGAAATGCAAAAAGCCAGAGAAAATGGGAAGAATGAAATTGATGCAAATGTAGTATTTAGACTATATGATACATATGGATTTCCACCAGAAGTAACAAAAGAATTGGCAGAAGAAAATAATATGACTGTAGATTTAAAAGGATTTGAAGAATTATTCAAAGCACATCAAGAAAAATCAAGACAAGGAAGTACACAAAAATTTAAAGGTGGACTAGCAGACCAAAGTGAAAAAACAATTGAATATCATACAGCAACACATTTATTACATCAGGCACTAAGAACTATTTTAGGAGAACATGTAAAACAAAGTGGATCTAACATTACAGAAGAAAGATTACGTTTTGATTTTACACATCCACAAAAAATGACAAAAGAAGAAATTCAAAAAGTAGAAGATTTAGTAAATGAACAAATACAAAAAGATTTGTCAGTTACTTGTGAAGAAATGAATTATGAAGATGCCAAAAATTCAGGAGCTATAGGATTGTTTACAGATAAATATGGTGATAAAGTAAAAGTATATACAATTGGTGATTTTAGCAAAGAAATTTGTGGAGGACCTCATGTAACAAAAACAGGAGATATGGGAAGATTTAAAATAAAAAAAGAGGAATCAAGTTCTTCAGGAATTAGAAGAATTAAAGCTGTTTTAATAAAAGAGTAAAATTCATGTAAAATTATTTAAATGTAAAACGAAAATGTGAAAAAAACAAAAAAACCTTGATTATCAAGGTTTTTTATGTTACAATATTAATTGTAAGGTTATTTTTAATAAAAGAGGTGAAAATCTTAGAAAGGATTCTAAGTTAAAATATGGTAAATAATAATTTAGGAACACAAAAAATAAATAGTGTAGAAGAAAAATTTAAAATGAGTTTAATAATAAAAACTCTTTTTAATATGATAGGTGGAACTTCAGAAAGTGCTGAACAAAGTGAAATAGATGAAGAAGTAAAGAAAATTGAAAAAAGCGAGGATAAAGAATATATTACAAAGTTGCAGGAAACATTGTTATCATATAAAGTGAAAAATGGAAGAGAATTAAAAGAACAAGTTAAACAATTAAAGGTAAAGAAAGGACCAAAGTTGAAAGAATCAGAATTTAAGCTACAACAAAGTGAAAGTAAGGGAAGAGAGAGATAAAATAGAAAATACGAAACAAAAAATACAAGAATTTTAAAATTCTTGTATTTTTTACTTGACAAAAGGAAAAACTACAAGTATAATATTACTTGCTTAGAAATATGGCGAAGTAGCTCAGTTGGCTAGAGCATTCGGTTCATACCCGAAGGGTCATGTGTTCGAATCACATCTTCGCTACCAATATTTATAAAAATGTTTAGCCTTCTATATTAAGTTATAGAAGGTTTTAATTATATATTGGAATATAGGGAAAGATATAACAGAAAATGTGCTTAAAAATCAAAAGGCAGAATATGGTAAATCTGTAATAAAAAAAATTAAGTAAAAAGCTAGTAATTGAATATGGAAGAGGTTAGTTGTTATTGAGTTAAAATTGGATAAATTAGGTAAGAAAGGGAGTAATAAAATGGCTACAACAAATGAATATATAGAATATGTATGTGAACAAATAAAAGGTGTTGGAGAAATCAGATATAAGAAAATGTTTGGAGAATTTATGATTTATGTTAATGATAAACCAGTTATTATAGTTTGTGACAATGTGCCTTTTGTTAGGAAATTAGATTGTATTAAAGATAAAATGCAAAATGCAGAAACAGGTTGCCCATACAATGGAGCAAAAGAACATTATGTCTTAGATATTGATAATAGTGAATTTTGTAAATCTATTATTATTGAACTAGAAAAAGTAATACCAATACCAAAATCAAAAAAGAAAAAGTAACCACAAAATTACATGTAGTTAAGGAGGTAGTTATGAATAAAAAAAGAATAATTATAATAACAATAATTATAATTTTAGTAGTTATTTTAGGATTATGCATTAGTGGGATAATTCCAAAACAGATAGCAAGAATTTCTGCAACAAATTATTTAAAAAAGAACTTTCCTGAAAAACAGTATGAATATGTAGATATAGAGTGGAGTTCTAGCTTTGGAGGATATTCAATAAGATTTAAAGATGAAAATGATGAAATAGTGGGATTTCTAATGAATAACAAATATTTGCCAACCACTCCTGGACAAGGAAGATTTGGACTAGAAGATAGTTATAGAGTAGAATATGAAGAAATAGCAGATATAAATAATTTTTATAATCATAGTATTACAAGTAAATATAAAGATTTAAGAACATTACCAGAAAATTATTCTAAAGAACAAGCACAAAAAGATAATTGTTTTATAATAGGTGCAATGGTTCATAATGATAACTTATATAGTGAATTTATGGATAAATATAATAAAAAAGAAAATGCTTTTATTAGAGTAGTACAATCAACAGTAGAAGGAGATATTTTTATAATAGATGTATTATATGAAGCAAGAAATAATAAAATTCATTTAGTAAAAGATGATACAAGAGATGAATTTTCGGCACAAGAAGATAGAACTATTAAATATAAAACTTATGAAAAAACTGGAGTATGGAATTATCAAAGTTCACAATATTGGGTTGTATATAACGGAGAATTACTAGATGGTACAAAAGCAGAATATTCAAATAACTCTGATGATTTATTTATAATTGCAACTATTAACTAAATTAGGGCAATATTTGCTATTATAAAGAATAAAGTACATAAAAACAAATAGGAGGAGTTATGAAAAAAAATAATGCTAATAATTATAAAATATCTACAATTATACCAGTATATAATCAGGAAAAATATATAGAAAAAGCATTAAAGTCAATAGTAAACCAAACTTTTCAACCCTATGAAATATTAATAATTAACGATGCTTCTACAGATAAAACTCAAGATAAATGTAAAGAATTTAAGATATTATATAAGAATATTAGAATAATAAATTTAACCCAAAATATGGGAGTTAGTAATGCGCGTAATATAGGAATAGATAATGCAAATGGAGATTATATCCATTTTATAGATTCAGATGATACTATAGAAAAAGATATGTATGAAAATATTATAGTTGAAATAGGAAACAAAGAAAAAGATTTGATAATAACAGGTACTAAATATAATGAAAATAATAAAATTAATATATATATACCTCAAAAAGGTAATATTAATACATTAAATGAAATGAAAAGTTTTATAAAAGAAAACTGTATTTCGGGAAGACGAGATATATTCAATGTAGTATGGAATAAATTATATAAAAGAGAATTTTTATTAGAAAATGACATTAGGTTTGATAAAGATATAACTTTTGGAGAAGATTTTTTATTTAATTTAAAGTGTATGAGAAAAACAAATTCAATCTATATCATTAATAAGGCATATTATAATTATATGAGAAGATTTAATGAAGAAACTTTAAAAATGAAATTTTTGAGAAATAAGATACACTTAAGGAGATTGTTTTATAAAAAGTGGATAGAATTTTATAAATCTTATGATATATATGAAGATGTATCAAAAGAAATGCAAATATATGAAGGATTTAAAATATATATGGCAATTATTTCAGTAGCTAATAGAAATTGTCCATTAAAATACAAAGAAAAAATTGAATATATTAATGAATTTATAAATTTTGAAAATTCTGATTGTCTATTTAAATATATGGAAAATAATGAAGAACTTAATATAGAATTAGAATATTTAAAAAATGGAGAAATAGAAAGATTTTATGATATTATTAATAAAAAGTTAAATATGTAAGATTAACAATAAATTATAAGTATAGAAATGTTATAGGAGGAAATATGGATTTTTTAGAATTAGCAAAAGAAAGATATTCTTGTAGGAGTTTTTCTACAAAAGAAGTAGAAAAAGAAAAAATAGAAAAGATTTTAGAAACTGCAAAGCTAGCTCCAACGGCTAGAAATTTACAGCCACAAAGAATATTAGTATTAACACAAAAGGAACAATTAGAAAAATTAAATGGTTGCACACAATATGGGTGGAATGCACCAGTTGTTATGATACTGTTTTATGATAAATCTGTTTCTTATAAAAGAGATAAATATGATGAAAAAGAATTTGGAGATATTGATATTAGCATAGTAACTACACATATGATGTTAGAAATACAAAATTTAGGACTTGGGACAACTTGGATTGGTTCTTTCAATCCCAAAAAGTTAGTTGAAATTTATAAAGTGCCTGAAAATTTGATCCCTGTGGCAATACTACCAATTGGATATCCTTCTGAAGAAGCAAAGGCAAGTAAATTACATTTTCAAAGAAATGAAATATCAATTAGTTGTATTGTTTTTTCTAAATATTCTAATCTTCTTTGATTTACAGCATATCCTTTTAACATATAGTCTTTTAATATTCTGTTCGCCCATTTCCTGAAAATCACACCTTTATCAGATTTTACTCTATATCCAATACTTAATATCATATCTAAATTGTAGTATTCTACATTTCTAGTTACTTCTCTTTCTCCTTCTTTTTGAACTGTCGCAAATTTTGCGACAGTTGGAATATCTTTTAATTCTTCTCTTAAAGCATTATTAATATGTTTACCAATTGTTTTTATATCTCTATCAAATAGTTTTGCTAATTGCTGTCTATTTAACCATACAGTTTCATCCTTTAAGTTAACCTCTAACTTTACACCTTGATTTTCAAACAAAATAATTTCATTCTTTTTTTCTTCCATAAGAACACATCCTTTTTCAATAAATTTTAGTCCTTATTACTACTTATATTCCTTCATTGTTACAGAACTATTGTTTGTATTTTGTATTATATTTACCTACTTGTCAATGATTTTTGTAATTTTATCCGATATATTTTCTATGTGAAATCTTAACATTATTTTGATTTACCATTGCATAATGCATCGTTGTATCTATTTTGATGTGTCCTAATAATTTTTGAACTTGTTCGACTGGCATACCTTTATCAATAGCCGTAGTAGCCATTGTTCTTCTAAATTTATGTGGATATACTTTACTTATATTTGCTTCTTTTCCTAATTGTCTAATTCGTATTTCTATTCCAGATATTTTTAATCTGTTATATGGTTTTATTAGTGATACAAATAATGCTTCGTTGTTATCTGTTCTGGTTTTTTAATATTTTTCAATATACATTTTACTTTTAGCATTAAAATATACTTCTCTTTCACTATTTCCTTTTCCTAAAACAATACAACTTCTATCTTGCAAATTCAAATCTGAAATATTTAATCTCGTAAGCTCACCAACTCTCATTCCAGTAGAAATTAATAATTCAAGCATTGCTAAATCTCTTATATTAGAACAAGTATCTCTTAATTTTTCTAAATTTTCATCTGTAAGTGTTTCTTTTACCTTTTTAGCAACTTTAACTTTGTGTATTCTTCTAACAGGACTTTTTACAATATAATCTTCATTTTCTAACCAAGTAAAGAAACTTTCTAATTTTATTCTTTGGTTATTATCTAAAAAATCTTCTGTTTTATATATTAATTCTTTGATAAATAACTCTTTCAATTATATTCCTCCCTACTACAAGTAGGTAAATATATAAAGCAATTAGTAACAAATTAAAAAATACTTATTTGCTATTGGATTTTATTCCAGTATACAAAATCCGATATAGCAAATAGAATAGATGAAAGACTAGAAGGAAATGATGCAAAAGAAATTTTAAAAGTAATTGGAGATTATTCAAAAGCACTTGATTTGTTGGATGACTACGATCATAAAACACTAAAGAAAATAGATGGAAATGTAGATGAAAGAAAAATTGAATATAGCAAATGTATAGAGGTTATAAATGAGTTAAGATTTAATGAAGAAAGTTCATTATTCGCAATAGAAAGAGATAAAGGTTTAGAGTCAATTATAGGTAATATTTATCAAAGTTTTGCAGGACAAGATATTTATAAAAGTATAGAAGAAAAGGGAGCAAATTTTTTATATTTAATCGTAAAAAACCATGTATTTGCAGATGGGAATAAACGAATTGCAGCAACATTGTTTATATACTTTTTAAATTTTTATGGTATCTTATATAAAAATGGGAAACAAACAATAGACAATAATACTTTGACAGCTTTAACATTATTAATAGCAGAGTCCAATCCAAAAGAAAAAGATGTAATTATAGATTTAGTAATGAATTTTTTGAGTAATGATTAAGATTACATCTGCCCGATAACTTACAATTTTGTGATTTGTTAGATTTATAAGATTAAAAGAATGTGATACAGTTTTTTATTAGATTATACATTAGAAGATTGCCTTTCAGGAGTAAAATCTCGCATTGGAGTTAAAAGAGAGGATTTGCCATGGATTAAAGAAAATCTTAATAAAGAGTTTAGACAAATTATTATTGACTTTCCTAAAAAGAAATTGCCTCAGATATATGAATTAATAGAAAAATATAAAATGAATAAAAATATTATTATTTTAAAAACAAGAAAAGAAGCAGATAATTATTTAGAAATGTTAAAGACTAAGTAAAACACAAATTACCCTGAAGTTTACCTAAAAGATTATTGACAAAAAAGTAAGAATAGAATAATATAAACAGGTAAAAACTAAAAAAAGGAACAAAAGAGGACGGAAAAATGAAGAAAGTAAATGGTATAATCCTTGGGACTGTGAGAGAGAGCTATACTTTACTAAATAAAGATAGTTTTAATAATATATGTAAAAAAGAGATAGCAATAAAACTGCAAAAAGTAGTTTTTTTGTTGCTGTCTTTTTGTGTTTAATTAATTTTAAATAAAAAAATAAAAAGTAGGAGGAATAAAAATGAAAGAAAAGTTGAAAGAAAGGAAAGGGGTAACATTAATTGCATTAGTAATAACAATTATCGTGTTATTGATTTTAGCAGGTGTATCAATAGCAATGTTGAGTGGAGATAATGGATTGTTAACCAAAGCAGAAAAAGCTAAAGAAGAAACAGAAATAGCAGACATTATTGAGAGAGCAAAAGTTGATATATTAGGAGTACAATCAAATAATAAAGGAGATATAACACAAAAACAATTAGATGAGACTTTAGCAAAATATGGAACTGTTTCAGGAGAAGGTGAAAATAAAATTTTAACAACTAACAAAGGATATATTATAAAAGTTTCAGACATATATAGTGGAACAATAGCAGTTGGGAAAATTGTAGCAGAAGATGTGCTGAAAACAAATTCAACTGCTACAGAGGCTAAAGATAAAAGTCCATATGTAAAATATAATGGATTAGATTGTAGGGTGTTATATAATGATGAAACACATGGAATTCAAATAATAACAGCTGAAAGTGTTGAAGATGTAAAAATGGGAGCGAATGATGAAATGGTTACTCCAGACGATTTTGAATATACAGGAACAGTCTCTGTGAATGACAATTACAAAAAAGCTGTTGCATCTTATAATAATGCTGTGGATAATTTAAATAATAAAGCAAAAACATATATGGATAAAAAAGGAATTGCAACAGATGCAAGGTGTTTGGGAAGCGTTGCTACATTATCAAGTGATTACAAGTTTAAAGGTGACACATCAGGAATACAAGATTTCCCTACTAGTAGTGGTTATAAATATATAGAAAACATAGGTTTACAAAAAAAATGTAAGAAGTATGATACAAATTATTTAGAAGATAAAAATAAGATAGTTGAATTGAGGATATATAATAGAAACAAACAAGTATGGTTAGCTTCACGTAAAATTGACTATACTACAAGAGATATTAGTCTAAGTCTTTATTACATGAGTAATTTGAGCCATTATGATACTAGTCTTATATATGCTT
This sequence comes from uncultured Clostridium sp., assembly GCA_947364715.1. Taxonomy (GTDB): domain Bacteria; phylum Bacillota; class Clostridia; order TANB77; family CAG-508; genus CAG-269. The sequence goes on along the minus strand of CANAUI010000031.1, from coordinate 3,696 downwards.
CTTCAGATACTTCTAATGTTATTACAAGTGGATATGGCAGAAGTTATGGTTTTCGCCCTGTTTTCCTAATATCACCTAATGCTACAATCAGTGGTGGAGATGGGAGTAGTGAAAATCCATATATCATAAAGTAGCAAAAATGTAGAAATGCAAATAAAAAATAACTAATAAACTAGTCAAATTACTTGATGTGAATTTTGACTAGTTTATTAGTTATATAAGTTATATTAATTATAATAGTTTTAACTGTATAACATGAAACATATGTAAACTTTAGAAACATTTAAGAAGTTTATAAAATACAAAAAATTATAAATCATTCCACAGAAAATTGCAAAGCAATTTTCGCGGACGAACAAAGACGGGGCATGTAAATAATCTAAAAGATTAAAGTATCTTAATTATGCCCCTTTTGTTCATTTTAAAATTAAATATAATAATGAATTTTTAAGACTATCACTAAAGTTTACCTAAAAATCAAAAAATAATGACTTGTTATTTAATTTACTTTATAGTATAGTATTTATAGAAAAAATATATAAAAATGTCAAAAAAAGATATCGAGAGATAATCATTAATTTATAGAGATAGGAGAAAAACAAATGAATATAACAGAAATATTAATTATAATGGTAAACATATCTATATTTATATTACCAATTGTTATGTTAGCAGAGAATTTAATAAAAAGAGAATATAAAATATTAAATATATGTATACTTATCAATATATTTGTATGGATATATCTATCATATTTATGGAATATAAGAAATCCAGGATTTTGGATAAAATGTGATGCAAGAATCCTAAATCTAATTGCCAGTATAATATTAATTGCTTCTATTATAACATTTTTATTACAAATTAAACATAAAAAAAGTAACAAGTTGTTAATAATGATAGCTATCATATTTGTATTTTACATTATAATAACAAATGATACAACATATGAAGAAAGGACAAGAGTAGATACTGTTTCAGAAAAAACAATCAGAGAATATGTTTTAGAAGAACATATTCCATATATTGCATTTTTAAGTATAGAAATAGAGCTTTTTGTTAATTTACTAGATAATAACAAATTAACAATTTTAAATAAACATAAATCAAGAAAAAAAGAAGAAGTACTAGAAAACAAAGAATAAGAAAAATGCAGGAAAAAATCATATAAAATGTAACAGAATTGTAATAAAAATGTAAAGTAAATAATAGTCAAAAATTGTTGACAATGGAAAATTTAGATAGTAAAATAAAATTAATAACGGTAGTGAATGGTGTAAAGGAGAAATAATGGGAAAAAGTAAGAAAAATAAGAAAAAATCAGAGATGAATGGAATGTTTTTTATTATACTATTAGCTTTAGTAATATTTATTATATCAACTTATGCATGGTTTTCAACACAAAGAAATGTATCTATTACAAATTTAAATGGTACAGTAGAAGTTGCAGAAGGTTTGGAAATTTCACTTGATGCTCAAAACTGGTCAAATGGATTAGCTTTAGGTGAAGAAGAAGGTCAATTAAGTATTATAGATGATGCATATGCAGGACATAAAAATATTTCACCTTCAGAAATGTTACCAGTATCTACATTAGGTAAAGTTACTGGAAATCAAACAGATTTACAAATGTTAAGAGGAAAAATCACAAATTCTATACAATTAAGTGAAATAAAAACAATGATTGAAACAGAAACTAATCCAGCAAGTTCTACATATCCAGGATATTTCGCTTTTGACGTATTCTTAAAAAATTCATCAAAAGAAGATACAATAGATGATATTTTACAATTAAACTATGATTCATCATTAGAAATTATGGAAACAGAAAAAAGTTCAACAGGGTTACAAAATACCGCAAGAGTTGCTTTCGCAAAATATAATGGTACAACAGATGTAATGGCAGACCAAGCAACTATATTAAAAGAAACAGCAGGAATTGGAGTTGGAGCTACTACACCATATATTACAGATGTTGCAATGTGGGAGCCTAATTCTAGTGACCACGTAGATTATATTGTACAAAATAATAATAAAATAATATGGTCAAGTGCAGATAAAGCAATATATGGAGGAGATTCGGGATTTACTACAACTACTAAAATGCCTACTTATGCATTAAAAGATTCTTCTCTTGGAGCAACAATTGCTAATATATATAAATGGGATGGAACTGAATCAAATCTTGCAAAACAAAATGTATTACAAACAACAAAAACAGCAGATAATGATTATAAAATAAGTGAAGGTGTTCAAAATTTAGTAAGTACTAATGATGGTACAACAAATTTTGGGATAGCACCAAATAAAATTTGTAGACTTAGAATATATTTATGGTTAGAAGGACAAGATGTTGACTGTATCAACTATGCTTCACATGGTGGAGGTGTTAAAGTTAACATAGGGTTAGTTAAAGGCTCAACAATTGGTTCACATGAACCAGAAGGTGAGTAATATAATGAAATAATGTCATAAACTTTAAATAACTACAAAGTTTATGACATATATAATTACCACATGTAATATACAAAATTAGTTAAGATAAAATCATAATAAAGATAAATATACGAAAGATTGGAGGGTAAAATGGCAAGGAATTTATTAGAAACCAAAGAAGTTCAAACAAAAAAAAGAAAAGCAAAAGATTTAGAAGATAATATTTATAAATTTGACTTTGAAGAAAAAGAAGATATAGAAGAAAAAGTCCAAAACCCACCAAAAAGTAAAAGAGGAAGAAAGAAAAAAGAGACAATAACATTTAAGTTTGATGATGACACAAAAGATGAAATGATTGCTAATATAGATTTGATGAGACAAAAAATAGTGCAAGGACAAAAATTTATAAATGAACTTACAGAAGAAACAAATAAAAAAACATCAAAAGCAGAAGTAGAAAGAGAAGAAATAACTAAAATAGAAGAAACCAAAGAGAAAAAAAGTAAGAAAAAGAAAATTGTTAAAGAAGAAGAGACAAATGTTTTTGCAGAAATTATAAAAAAAGAAACAAAAACCAAAAGAGGCAGAACAAAAAAAGTAGTAGAAGATATAAATAAAGGAATTAAAATAAACGCAAAAGATGGTGTTACAGATATATTTTTAGACGAAAATCAATATAGAATTGAAATGCAAAAAACAGAATATAATATTTATACAAAACATAGTGGAACATCATATATTATTGTTAGGGATAATGAATTAAGAATAATATGTGGAGAAGTTTACCTATTATTAAAAAAACAAAATCAAGATTATGAAGTTATTACAAATCAAGACTTTAAAATTAATTATGTTATAGATAATCTTGAAAGAAAAGATAATATTGTTAATTTTAAACTTACAAATTTAACAGAAATTATTGCAAATGATGATGGTTTAGTTTTTGTGATAGATGAAGAAAAAGTGATTGAAAACACTTTAGAAGACAATCATACTTTGGTAATTTCTGAAGAAGATGGTAAGGTGTATTTGCCGTATTCAAAAGAAGAAATAAAAAATGAAGTTTTACAAAACAAAGGTACAAAAATTTCTGATTTAATAGAAGAAAAATATATATATCCATTAGATAAATATAAAAATTCTATAAGAGCAAGATTTAGAGAAGGCTATAATTTGATGTATAAAAAAGAAGGCAAATCTAGAAGAAGTGCTGTTTTATTAGGCATAGAATTAATGTTTGAAACAAATTTACATCCAGCA
>CANAUI010000030.1 GCA_947364715.1 uncultured Clostridium sp. | reverse complement strand
TTAAAACGAAAAATGAGTGAATATTTTCACTCATTTTTCGTTGAGACTTTTTTTACAGCCCCTTTTTATTTATGACTTTCAATTTATATATACCTTTTTTAATCCTATAGCTATTATTCTTCCACTTTTTCAAACATATCTTTTCCAACTCCACATAAAGGACAAACCCAATCCTCTGGTAAATCTTCAAATTTTACACCTTCTGCTTCATTATCATAAATATATCCACATGCCATACATCTATATTTCATACCTATCACCTCCACCTTATAATATTAACATTATACCAACTAAATATTAATTCGTAAATAGTTTTAATGTTTTTTATTTTTTTCTTGTTTTATTTTATAAATCACAATAATTATAATTATAATAGAAAGAATGATATAACTTACAATAAACCACAAATTTTCTTTTATATTTTCGGTTATAGTATTATCATTTTTATTGTGTTCTTCTCCCTTTTTTTCTAAGATATTATTTAATTTTTGTACATTAATTTTTGCCTCCTCTTCTGCTACTTTTTGTTCTTCTTCATTTCTTCTATAAAAATTTATCTGATATTGTTTTTTTGTATAACCATTTTCAGCTGTCACTTCAATATTTACTATATTATTTCCAAATTGCAAATTTTCTCCTCCTGTTATTTCCACTTTTGCATTTTGATTTTCTGGAATTGCTAAAATATTTACATTTTCAGTTGTATTTGAAATGATTGCATGATATTGATAAATATCATTTCCAAATTCAGGTTCTATTATTACATTTTCTATTGCCAAAGTTTCTAGATTAGAATTTGCCTTTTTTAAATCTTTTGTTTTAGTAACAGAAATTGTATATTGTGTTTTATTTATTCCATCTGGTGAAACAACTTCTATAACAATAGTATTCAATCCTTCTTTAAAATTTTTACTTCCATTAATCATAACATTAGCATTTGTATTTTCTGGAATAGCAGTAACCTCTAATTCAGATAAATTTTCTGTTAAAAAGTAATATTTAGTTATATCTGGAGAAAATTCAGGTGTCATTCCTTCATGATTTAATCTTAAATTTTTCAAACTAGAATTATCACTACTTACTCTACTTTCTTCTGAAACTTCTATCACCTGTATCTGTTTTTCTTCATTTGCTATTATTTCCATACCATCTGTAAAACTTTGTATTAAAACACCTTCATCATTATAGAACTCTCCTTCAATTGCAATATATTCACTTTCAATTTCTTTTGCTTTAAATGTATATTTTACTAATTCACAATTTTGCTTTGTGTTTTTTCCTCCATTTTCATCATACCAAACAGTTATAATTTTACTACCAACTACATTTGTATTTTCTGGTCCTGAAACATATTCTAATAATTCATTGTTAAAATATATATTAATATCAAATGCAGATACCTTAATATTAGCTAAATTAATTGTAAAACTAAATTCTTCTCCATTTCTTATTTCTGTATTTACCACCTGTAAATACACACTATCTTGATTTTTGTTTTCTACTGCAAAACTTATTATATTTATATTTATTAGCATTATTAGTATTATTAAAAAAATTACTATCCTTTTCAAACTTTTCCTTCCTCTCACCATATTTTGAATTTTATATGATTATTGGTCAATCAATTTTAATCCTAAAATATGCCTTTGAATTAATAATAAATCTACTGATGTTGGCTTTTTTCCATTTTTATTGATATTGCCTGCTTTTTGAGATATAAAATCTAACTCCTCTATTTGTAATATATGCCTCTGTAATTTCAATAAGTCCACACTATTAATTTTTCCATTTCCATCAACATCTCCATAAATAATAATTTGGTATTCTGCAACTAAAGTTTTTGTATCTGTATTAGTATAAATCTGAACTTTTGCACCAGTTCCTACAATATCTTCATCTTTTAATATATTTCCTAATTTATCTACGATTTGTACTTGATATTTTTCACTCACAAAAATATTCTCTAACAATTTATTTACACTTCTATTTTCTTCTTCAATACCACTAATTTCATTTCCATTAATTTTTATATTTTCACTAAAACTTAAATCATCTTCTGTAATTTGTTGTATAACATTTATCTTTATAATCTGACAAATATCTTCATCTTCTTCTGCATATACCTTTATATTTGTATTTCCAGTTTTCACTGCTGTTATTAATCCTGTATCATCTACATTTACAATATTTACATTCTCACTCTTATAAATTATTTTCTTATTATTAGCATCTTCTGGCTCAATGTTTGACAATATTTGGTATTGTTTTGTTTCTTGCAGAGTAATATTTTCTACATTCACTTCTATTCCTGTAACCTTGCTATATACCTCTACATCTATACTTGCCTCTACTCCATTTGAAATAGCTCGTACAGTAATTACTGCTTTTCCAGAAGATACACCATATATATTTCCTTTACTATCTACTTTTACAATTCTTTCATCACTAGAAATATATTGTACTGCTTGTTCTTTTGCATCTTTAGGATAAATTTCTATATTTAATTTAGCAATTTCATTCTTTTGAATAATAGGATTATCTATTGATACTTTAATTTCTTCTACTTCAATTTCTGGTAATTCTTCAACATAATTTTGAAATATATATCCTATAATTCCATTTTCCAAAATTACTCTGTCCCATAATTCTCCTCTTTGTTTTCCTTTTGCAATTCTAGTCATAATTTCATTTTTAGAAACACTAGTTATTTTTTCATAGCTAGTACTAGGACCACTTCTCACATTTAAGCTAGTTTCTACATTAGCATATACTTTTTTATTATCCTTTTCATAATCTGAAGGATTAATAGCAGGACTTTCTTCTTGGATTTCAGGCATGTTGTCATATACAGGAATTATAAAATTTATATCTAAATCTAGTAAATTACTATTTGCATATCCTTTATAAATGATATTAGATTCACTATATGGTGCTAAAACATTTGTCATATACTGATGCCAAAATAATTCTCCATTATTTGTATCATGAACATGAAATTTTTGTAAATATATCGTATTTTGCCCTATATTGATATAACTTGACCCAATAAAAATGCCTCCACCTGTAATAGCTCTTTCTTTAGTATTCCAAGGAATTAAATATTTTATTTTTGTTGCTTCACTTGCTCCTTTTCCATCTCTTGCATATTTTAGTCCATTAATAATAGCTCCCATAGGCTCTGACGAGCTTGTAGCTCCTATATTATAAAAATTATACAATCCTTCATAACCAGGTACTTTTCCACTAATTGAGCTATGAGATAAAAATGGGCCTACTTCTTGTTTAATTCTAGAAGCTAAATGATATGAACTTACTTTTGACTGAACACCTGCACTATATATTAAATCAGAATATTTTTTATTCATATTTACAATATTTCCACTTGAAGTTACATAACTTACAATTTTATTATAAAATTCTGTACCATACAATATTTTTTCTATTCCATCTACAGAATTACTACTATAAAAGGCCAATTCTTCAAATTGAAAAATTCTAACTTCATTTAAAAAATTTCGTGGGTCCATTGTATATAATAAAGACTGTTTTGAACAATCTACCCAACCAGCATCCACTTCTACATCATATTCCCCAGGTTTCGTATTTTTCCATCTATCATTATAAGATTTTGGCACTAAATTTTTTCCAAATTTATTTTCATTTTGAATCACATAATTCCAATCCAAATTTGTATATAATGCCGTAAATGTCCAATTAGGATGATTCTTTTTTAATTCTTTTAAAAATGGCTGATAGCTTTCTGGAAAATTTTCAATTCCATTTACTATCTCCACAGCTTGTACATCTTTTTCTTTAAATAAAAATACAAACACTAAAATAATCAAAATAATATACAATACATATTGTATTTTTTGTTTTAACATATATTGCTCCTTTGCAATTTATTTATGTATAATTAGAAAGTAAATATATAATTATATTTTTATATATTCACTTTCTACATATTTATTTTATTTTTTTACTGCTTTTACAATGATTCTTTTAGAAGAATCTGTTGTACAAGTAATTAGTGTAACCTCTATTCTTCCATATGTTTCTTGTGATAAGCATTGTGTCTCATTTGGACTTACTGTTTCTACTAAATAGATTTCATAAATTACTTCATTACTATTGTTATCTGTTAATATAAAAGTATCTCCAACAGATAATTTTTTTAAATCGTGAAACATATTTTTTGTTATATAATTATGTCCAGCTATACAAAAATTACCTATTTCATTTGGATTTCCTCCATAAAATTTTGTAACAGATATACCTAATGCTTTATCACTATATTCAGAAATTACATAAGTTTCTAAATTTATTTTTGGTATTTCTAATTTGGCAATTACTGGATACCCTTTATAAGTTGTTAATATATCTTTTTCTGAACTGTTAATATTTTTATCTTGTGTTGTTTCTTTTATTGTATTTTCTTTTTGTATTTCATTTACTACATTTACATTTTCTGTACTCACAAAACTAATCTGTTTATGCTCTTCTATATTTTTTATATTCTTCTTTTCTAACCTTTTATTAACAAAAGTAATTATTAATATAGCTATTACAAAACTAGTTAAAATGAATGCAAGTATTCTTTCTTTCGTTTTCAACTTAATTTCTTCTACCTTTTATTTTTATTTATTATTACATATAAAGAAGTACTTATAATAGCTATCAAGATAACAACTATTGGAATATATAAATTAATACCTGTTTTTGGTAATTGTGCTGGTAATTTTTCTCCTGTTGTGTTTGTTGTAGTTTCTCCTTCTATTGTTCCCTCTGTTTCATTTTCTGGCTTTTCCTCTTCTGGTGGTGTATTTTCTGTATCTGTAACTGTTACTGTAAAAGTATTTTCTGCAACAACAGCATCTGAATTATCTCTGTCAATTAATTTAAAAGTAAGAGTATATTCTCCTGCTTTGTCAAAAATTCCCTTAAGATTTAATACCTTATTCACATTTGGTCCACCAATTGAATATCCAGATGGGTCTCCCCAACCATTATCTATTAAGTCATATTCTGTTTGTGTTTCATCTGTACCTTTTAATTGAACATTTCCACCATCAGATGTTGTTGCCTCTGCTATAATCCTAGCATGGTCATAATTTTTTCCCATATTTGAAGTTAATGAAAGTACCATCTCTTTTTCCATATTTACAACTGGTGCTCCTGTATAAGATAAATCAAATTTATAATCTTCATATCTTGGCTCTACCACAATATTTTTCTCTAAGGCAGTTGTTATATCATCATAGCTTTCAGTAGCATCAGGATTTGATAAACCTTCTGCTGTTACTGCTAAATCTGTTGGATTTGAAGTTGTAATTCCTTCTTTAGCTCTAAAAGTTATACTCATACTTTCTTTTGGATTTGTTCCTCCTGTTGAATCATGAAAAACAACTCTTACTCTTGTTCCATTATCATTAGGTGTTCCACCATCTGTTTCCACATATTCTAATAAATTGTTATCATATGCAATGTCAAATGTATATGCTCCTAATGGTTTGCCAAAATTAATGGTAAGTGTTACTGTATCTCCTGGATTTACTATATCTTTATTAGAAGATATTGCTATATCATCTAGTGCTACTGCTTGTACTGAATTTGTATTAAATAATAGTATAAAAGCAAACAAAATTGATAAAATAAGTAGTGATTTTAATATTTTTTTCATTTTTTCTATCATTCCTTATTATTCCTCCTTTTCATTTTATAATATTATTATGTCTCTTTTTTATATTTTTATTAAATTTTGAAAAAGAAGAATCTTCCATTTGTTACAAAACATTAATAAAATATTTTTTAAAACCATTGTTTTTCTAAATATTTTAAGATATAATGATATTTATTAAAAGATTTATAAAATATAATAAGAGAGGGATTTTATGAATAAATTATTAATTAAAGATTTATATAAAAACACAAATGAATATAAAGATAAAGAAATCACATTAGAAGGTTGGGTAAGAACTATTCGTGATTCAAAAACCTTTGGATTTATTGAATTAAATGATGGGTCTTTTTTCAAAAATGTACAAATTGTATTTAGTGATAAATTAGAAAACTTTGCTGAAATCGCTAAATTATCAATTAGTTCTTCTATTAAAGTAAGTGGTACTTTTGTCATTACTGAAAACGCGAAACAACCTTTTGAAATTCAAGCAAATAAAATAGAAATTTTAAATTTATGTGATTTAGAATATCCACTTCAAAAGAAAAGACATTCTTTTGAATATTTAAGAAGTATTTCACATCTTCGTCCTAGAACTAATACATTTAATGCTGTATTTAGAGTAAGAAGTGTATTTGCATACTCTATTCATAAATTTTTTCAAGAGAGAGGATTTGTTTATGTACATACACCTATTCTAACTTCTAGTGATGCAGAAGGTGCTGGAGAAATGTTTAATGTTAATTCATTTGACCTTATGAATGTACCTAAAACAGAAGACCAACAAGTTGATTATAGTAAAGATTTTTTTGGAAAACCTGCACATCTAACCGTAAGTGGTCAATTAAATGCAGAAACATATGCAACTGCTTTTAGAAATGTATATACATTTGGACCTACCTTTAGAGCAGAAAACTCTAATACAGTAAAACATTCAGCAGAATTTTGGATGGTTGAGCCTGAAATATGTTTTGCAGATTTAAATGATGATATGGATTTAGCAGAAGATTTATTAAAATATACTTTTTCTTATGTATTAGAAAATTGCAAAGAAGAAATGGAATTTTTTAATAACTTTGTAGATAAAGGATTATTAGAAAGATTAAATAATGTTATTAATTCTGAATTTGCTAGAATTTCTTATACAGATGCCATAAAAGAGTTAGAAAAAGCAAATGATAAATTTGAATTTAAAGTATCTTGGGGTGTTGATTTACAAACAGAACATGAAAGATATCTTTGTGAACAAATATTTAAAAAGCCTGTATTTGTAACAGACTATCCAATGAATATTAAAGCTTTTTATATGAAACAAAATCCAGATGGTAAAACAGTTGCTGCTACTGATTTATTAGCTCCTGGTATTGGAGAAATTATTGGAGGCAGTCAAAGAGAAGAAAACTATGATAAATTAGTAGCAAGAATGAACGAATTAAATATGGATACAAATGACTATAACTGGTATTTAGATTTAAGAAAATATGGTAGTTGTAACCATGCTGGTTTTGGACTTGGTTTTGAAAGAGCAATTATGTATTTAACTGGTATGCAAAATATTCGTGATGTAATTCCTTTCCCAAGAACACCAAAAAATTGTGAATTTTAATTTTTAAAAAGCGATATGTAAGTAATTATTAATGATAAAATAAAAGTAATTGATAGAATAAAACAATCATATCGCTTTTGGTATGTTATAGGAAAAATTAAATATTTTCCTATAACATCAAATAATTAATAATTATAATTTTATATCTTATTTATATTTTTTCTTTTTTATTCTTTTTTCCATATCTATTTTTATTTTTAATATAGGAGTTGTTTTTTTCCTTTTTTTAATTATTCTTTTTATAAATATGCCTATTAGTGCAAAAATAATTATTATCATAAGAATTATTTTTGTAAATATATCACTATTAGTGTTACTATCGATACTTATTTTACATCTTTTAAAAATCTCTACTTCTTCTTTTTCTTTTGTATTCATTTTATTTCCCCTCATTTCTTTTATGTTTAATCTTATTATTTATCTATTATTTCATATATTTATTTCTATTTTTTTATATATTTATATTTATTATTTATTCATTATTTTCTATCTGTTTTTTTGATATTTCTATTATACATTTAGTGCAACTTTTTTGCAAGTGCTTTTAGGTGCATCTTTCATCGTTTTTTAATTATAAAATATTTGTAATAAATATATTTTATTGATTGGTGGTGATCATTTTGCAAAAATTAAAAATCCCTAGAAACCATAGTGGTATCACAAAAACGCTTAGATTACCAGAAAATCTCGTAGATGATATCCAAATTCTAGCCGATTTAAAAAATATTTCTTTTAATAAAGCTGTTATTGAATTACTTGAATTTTCATTAGAAAATTTGGATGATGAAGATAAACAATTAATCGAAAGTAGACGAGAAATATTAATATAAGAAAAAAAATAAATATATAAAAATTACTTTTTATATATTTATTTTTTTATTATTTTTAATATTGTCTTCCCCAGACCACCATTTTATCTGCGGTTTTACCACAACATACACATGTATCACCTAAATGTTCTTGTTCAAAAGGTATACATCTTGATGGTGCTCCTGTTTCTTCTTTTACTTTATCTTCACATTCTTGGTTTCCGCACCACATAGTCTTTACAAATCCTTGATTCTCTTCTAAATTTTTCTTTAATTCTTCCATATTATGTGCAATTGTTGTTTTTTCTTCCATTCTCTTTTTACATACATTGTACATAGATGTTTGAATATCTTTTAATAATTGTTCTAACTTTTCTTCAATTTCTTCTAATTTTACAGAAATTTTTTCTGAAGTATCTCTTCTTACAAGAACAGCTTCTCCATTTTCAATATCTCTAGGTCCAATTTCTATTCTAACTGGTACTCCTCTCATTTCCCAATCATTAAATTTATATCCTACAGAATAGTTATCTCTATCATCTAATTCTATTCTGAATTTTTTACTTAACAACTCTTTTAGTTTATTTGTTTTTTCTAATACTCCTTCTTTTTGTTGAGCAATTGGTACAATTACTGCTTGTATTGGTGCAACAAGTGGTGGTAATTTTAATCCTCTATTATCTCCATGAGCCATAATAACTGCTCCAATTAATCTTGTACTAATTCCCCAAGATGTTTGATATGCATATTCTTGTTCCCCATTTTTATTTTGAAATCTTACTTCAAAAGGTTTTGTAAAGTTTTGTGCAAAATAATGTGAAGTTCCTCCTTGAAGTGCTCTACCATCATGCATCAATGTTTCTACTGTATATGTTGATTCTGCTCCAGCAAATTGTTCTTTTTTTGTCTTTTGTCCTTTTAACACAGGTATTGCTAATAAATTTTCAATAACATCTGCATACACATCTAACATATTTAATGTGAATTTTTCTGCTTCTTCTGGTGTTTCATGAATTGTATGTCCTTCTTGCCATAAAAATTCTCTTGAACGTAAAAATGGTCTTGTTTCTTTTTCCCATCTTAATACACTACACCATTGATTATATAAAAATGGTAACTCTCTCCATGAACTTAACCATTTTGAATACATAGTAGAAAAAATAGTTTCTGAAGTAGGTCTTACACATAATCTTTCCTCTAACTTTTCTCCTCCACCCATCGTTACCCAAGCAACTTCTGGTGCAAATCCTTCAACATGTTCTTTTTCTTTATTTAATAAATTTTCTGGTATTAGTACTGGCATAGAAATATTTTTTACGCCATATTCTTTAAATTTTTTATCTGCATAATTTTGGATATTCTCCCATATAGAATATCCATATGGTCTAATTGCTACAAATCCTTTCACATCTGTATAATCAGCAAGTTCAGCTTTTAACACAATATCTGTATACCATTGTGCAAAATTTTCATCAATATTAGTAATATCTTTTACAAATTCTTTTTCATTTTTCATTTTTAATTCCATTCCTTTCTTAATGCATAAACTAGGTTGAAAAAATATTAAATCTTTATAAGCAAAATTTAATATTTTTATTCCATTTATCTGCTCATAATTATTTTTTATTCTGAATTTTCCTTATCGTCTTCCCTTTCGGGCATTGGAACCTCTATTTTACTATGATTTTTGCTTATTTCTTCTTCATGAATAAAATTTGTACTTTTTACATTGTTTTCTTCTTTATTTTCTACTAAATCATCTATAACTATTTGTTGATTACTATCTAATTTATATCTTGGTAATTCTGGTAAATCATTTAATGAAGTATATCCAAACATTTTTAAGAAATCATCTGTTGTTTTATATGACATTGGTTTTCCTGGTAAATCTGTTTTTCCTGCCTCTTCTATTAATCCATACTCTAATAATTTATATACACAACCATCTGCTGATACACCTCTTATTGCTTCAATCTCTGCTCTTGTAATTCTAGGATTATATGCAATAATAGATAATGTCTCTAATGATGCTGTAGATAAGTTTGGTTTTGTTCTTTTATCTAAAATTGGATATATATATTCATATAAATCTTTTTTTGTTGCTAATTGATAACCATCTTCTATTTGAATAATTTCTATTCCTCGATTATTTGCTTTATAGTCTTCTTGCATACTTTTTATAATTGTATGAATTTGCTCTTCATTTTTTTCTAAAACTAATATAAATTCACTAATTCTTACAATTCTTCCTGACGCAAATAGTATAGCTTCAATAATCGCTTTTGAATTTTCTATTTCCATATGCTCTCCTATTTTTTAATTTACTATACTTTTTACTGATGTATTTCAAACATATCTTTTCCTTCTCCACAAACTGGACAAACCCAATCATCTGGTAAATCTTCAAAAGCTGTTCCTGGTGGTATTCCTGCTTTTTCATTTCCAAACTTTGGATTATATATATATTTACATTCTATACATTCATATCTTTGGTTTTCTGTTTTTTCTGTTTTAAAGTTTCTATACCCTATACTAATTGCCACAATTACCATAAGTAAAAATGATAATGCTTTCCATATTCCACTTTCTAACATAATTACTGCAAATATACCAAATGTTGCACTAATTCCATATAATATCAAAACTGCTTGTTTTTGACTAAAGCCTTTTGCTACAATTTTATGATGCAAATGTCCTTTATCTGCTTTAAATATTGCCTTGATAGATTTTCCTTTTATTAATCTTCTTATAATTGCCCAAAATGTATCAAATAATGGTAATCCTAAAACAATTAATGGTAATACAATAACAGCTACAGTATAGGTTTTAGCTACTCCTAAAATAGAAATAATGGATAACGAAAATCCTAAAAAGTTTGAGCCAGTATCTCCTATAAATGTTTTAGCTGGTGAAAAATTAAATGGTAAAAATCCTACTAATGCACCTGCAAGTGCTGTTATTAGTAATATAGCCACCATTGGTGAATCATTTAATACAAATATAATTAGCAATGAAATTGCTGATATAACAGATATCCCTGAAGATAACCCATCTAATCCATCTATCAAATTAATAGCATTTGTTACTCCTACAATCCATATAACTGTTATAATCATAGAAAATATCTCTTGCATTTCTATTGTATTTAAAAATGGCAATGTAATATCTTCTATTCTTACACCAAATGCTACTGTTACAATTCCTGCTAATAATTGTCCTATCAATTTTGTTAGTGGTTTTATTGTTTTTATATCATCAACAATACATATTATTGAAATAATCAATATACCAAAAAACATTCCTAGCAATTTTTCTCCATATCGCTCTATTCCGAAATAAATTTATTGAATTTTCTATATTCATAACAATTAATAGATAAATTACAGAAACTAAGAATCCTAATATAACTGCTGGTCCACCAAATTTTGGCATAGCTTTTTTGTGCATTCTTCTTTGGTCTTTCGGAACATCTACAGCACCAACTTTATGAGCAATTTTTATTGTATATGGTGTTGTCATAAAAGTTACGATAAATGCAAGCAAAAATGCAATTGCAATATCTCCCCACATATTCATTCCTCCATATTATTTCATATTTTCATTTTCTATTTCTTCTATAATCTTTACTCTTTCCATATGTCTTTCACCTTCAAATTCTGTTGCAAGCCACATTCTCAATATACAAATTGCTTCATTAACACTTACATAATCTGCACCTAATCCTAATATATTACTATCATTATGCAATCTTGAAAATTTTGCTGTTTCTTCAGTATAACAAGTTGTACTTCTTATTCCTTTAAATTTATTTGCCACAATACTCATCCCTAAACCAGAACGGCAAATTAATATTCCCTTTTCTGCTTTTCCTTGTTGAACAGAAAGTGCGACTTCTTTTGCAATATTTGGATAATCTACTCTTTCTTCATTCATACAACCACAATCTATATATTCTATTTCTTTTTCATCTAAATATTTTTTTATTTCTTCTTTTAATTTAAAACCTCCATGGTCACAACCAATAGCTATCATTTTTATTCCTCCTTAAAATTTAATATAATTTTATTTTCATTTTGTATTACAAGATTTTTAAACTTTCATTTCTTATAATATATCTAACAGCCAATAAATATTTATTTTTTCTCATATAAAAATAATATATCATAAGTTTTTTCATAATACAATAATAAATTATAAAATTTACTTGCATTTCATAAAAAAATATGTTAGAATATCATATGTTATAATGAATAATTGACTAAGAGGAGGTGCTTATACATGCCAAATATAAAATCAGCTAAGAAAAGAGTTAAAGTAATTGAGAAAAAAACTTTAAGAAATAATATGATAAAATCTGGATATAAATCAGCTGTTAGAAAATTTGAAGAAGCTATTGAAGCTGGAAATTTAGAAGAAGCTAAAGTTCTATTTTCTGAAGCAACTAAAAAAATAGACCAAGCTTGTACAAAAGGTGTTCTTGTAAAAAATACAGCAGCTAGAAAAAAATCTAACTTATCAAAAAAATTAAATTCAGCTATAGCTTAAGACTAAATAAAAATTATGCATAGTTTTTATTAAAACAACTTTTTATTACATAGGAAGTTGTTTTTTTGTTACATAAAAAACTTTAGTATATATTTTATTTACAGTTTTAACATTTATCAACACTGGATGAAACTTCCATTGTATTTTATATTACTTCATGTTACCATAGATATAGTATTTTATGAATAGAGGTGTAAAATTTATGCTTAAAATATTAATACAAAATTATAAAAACTTGGATAAAAAAATATTACATATTTTAAAAATTGGTCTTTCTTTTTCTTTCATCATTTGTTTACTTTCCGCAATAATTCTAGTTACATATATGCTATTTTTTACATATACAACTATTTATTATATAGGAATGTTAGGAATTGCACTTGGATTAAATTGTACTATAAGCTTTATTATTTCAGCTACTATTATTAATGATGTAAAAAGGGCAAGTTTTTAATTACAAATTAGAATTTGTATGTAATGAATAATATTATATCCAACTAAAATATATAAATTTTTATCTTACGCAAAAGAGACTTCTTGATGAAGCCTCTTTTTTATATATTTACATATATTTATATATACATTAATTTAATTAATTTTTGTTTACTAAATCTTTTAATGCTTTACCAGCTTTGAATACTGGAGCTTTTGATGCAGGTATTTTGATTTCTTCTTTAGTTTGTGGGTTTCTACCTTTTCTAGCTGCTCTTTTTCTTACTTCAAAAGACCCAAATCCAACTAATTGAACTTTATCTCCTTCTTTTAAAGCATTTGTTACAACTTCTACGAATGCATTTACTGCTTCTTCAGCTGCTTTTTTTGTGTCACCTGTTTTTGCAGCTACTGCTGCGATTAATTCAGCTTTGTTCATTTAAATTACCTCCTATAAGTATAATGTTATGTACTTTTATTGCTTAAAATGTCAATAAATGTACTACTATATAAATTTATTCGCCAAAAATATATAAAATCCTTCTTTTTTTTTCAAAATTTTAATATATTTTTAACTTTTCTAATATCTTGCACATAGTATTTCCTGCTGGTAACATTTTTATTTCTTGTTTTGAAAATACATGTAATACAACAACCATCAATATATAAATAACAATTGCAGATATTATTGCTATTATTGTAGCCAAACTTTGTGTAATTATTCCTAAAAGTGAAGAATATATAAAATATGAGCAAATTCCCATAACAGTTGTAGCTAATATTGGTTTTATAACAAACCTTCTAACTCCCAATTTTAAGTTTATTGTTTTTTTCAAAGCTACAATTGATATCATAAATGCAATTAAATGGCATACTACTGATGAGATAGCAGCTCCATTAATTCCTATTGAAGGTATAGGAACTAAAATTAAATTTAATATAAATTTTGCAATTACACCGACATCCCAAAGCAATTGCTGGTATTCTTAATTTACCATAACCTTGTAAAATAGAGTTTATTGTTTGGTCTAATATTGTAAAAATAATTGTCAGTGAACTAATTTGCAATACAAGTGTTCCTGAACTTGCATTTGGATATAATAAATTTAGTATTGGTCCAGAAAATATACACATTCCAATTGCACATGGAAGTCCTATTAACATAGACATTAATAATGTAAATACTGATTTTTGTTTTATTGATTCATAATCTTTTATTGCTTTAGATGCTGATATTGCAGGAACTAACGCTGTTGCAAAAGCTACATTAAAAGATAATGGTAAACTTGTTAAAGTATCTACTTTTCCTCCTAAAATTCCATATTGTGTAACAGCCATATCTTCACTCATAAACTCTTTCAAACTTCTTACTACTGTGAAAGAATCTATATTTTTATTTAATGAAGACATAATTGCAGTTAATGCAATTGGAATAGATACTAATAAAATCTTTTTTACAATATTTCTTACTCTTTCATATTTATAATTTACAGTTTCTCTTATTTCTGAAGCAATTTCTTTTCTTCTTGTTTTATAAAATAAATACAAATAACCAAATCCCACAAATGTTGCAAATGTTGTAGCTAATGTTGCTCCTCCTGCCATCCATACAGTTGATGTATTTGAAATAATTGCAACAATTTCTACTAATATAATAGTAAGTGTTGTTTTAAAAATTTGCTCCAAAGTTTGTGACCTTGCTGTAACCTTTAGGTTTTGTCTTCCATTAAAATATCCTCTCATAACAGATGAAATTGCTACAAAAAATACAGCTGGTGATAATGCTACCATTGTCATTTCTGCATCTGGAATTTGTAACCATTGATTGGAAATCAAACCTGCTCCAAAAAATAACATTAAACTTCCAATTAATCCAATAACAGCAAAAGTAGCAAATGCAATTTTAAAAATACGATATGCCCCTTTGTGGTCTCCTACTGCTACTCTTTCTGATACTAGTTTTGAAATGGCATTTGGCACACCTGTAGAAGAAACAGTCAATAATACTGCATAAATCTGATAACTTGCTGACACAATTCCGTTTCCTTGGTCTCCAAATCCTTCCCTATTTGTCAAATATAAATTATATACAAGTCCAAGTAATTTTATTAATAATTGTGAAAATATTAATGTAACAATCCCTTGCATAAAAGTTTCTTTCTTTCTTCTAGAACTTTTTTTTTCTGCTGTATTTGTCATTCAATCCCTCCTGTTTTCATATATTATTTTTATTCATATATCATTATGTATATACTATTTTTATTGTTTCTTTTAATTGTACGAATTAATTATAAATTTAATTACTAAATTATTCAATACTTTTCAGTTTTTTTTTGCTAAAATTCTTGACATTTTTGCATTTTTGTATTAGAATTATTTAGCAATTATATATTTATTAGTTAATATAATTTAAATATAAAATCTCTCCCCGGTGGTTTTAGATTTAAATTTAATAAAAAAAATTATAATAATAGGAGGGTATTATCATCATGAATAATACAACATATAGCGCAAAAGCAAATGAAATAGAAAGTAAATGGTATATTATTGATGCAACCAACAAACCACTTGGTAGAGTTGCTACAGAAGCCGCAAAATTATTAAGAGGAAAACACAAACCAACATATACACCTAATGTTGATACAGGTGACCATGTTATTATACTTAATTGTAAAGATGTTATCTTAACAGGAAATAAATTAAATCAAAAAGTTTATAGACATCATTCTGGTTACATTGGAGGAATGAAAGAAGTTTCTGCAAAAGTAATGCTTGAAAAAAATCCAGAAAGAGCTATGACATTAGCTATAAAAGGAATGTTACCACATACACCTTTAGGTAGAAAAATGGCTAAAAAATTAAGAGTTTATGCTGGTAGCGAGCATGAAAACCAAGCACAAAAACCAGAAGTATGGGAGGTAAAATAATATGGCTAAAAAAGAAAATGTAGTTTTTTATGGTACAGGTAGAAGAAAATCTTCAGTTTCAAGAGTTAGACTTGTTGAAGGTAATGGAAAAATAACAATAAATGGTAAAGATATTAATGAATTCTTCGGATTAGAAACTTTAAAAGTTATCGTTAGACAACCATTAACAGTTACAAATACAACTTCTAAATATGATGTTATATGTACAGTTAAAGGTGGAGGATTCACAGGTCAAGCTGGAGCAATTCGTCATGGTATTGCTAGAGCATTAAATGAAGCAAATCAAGAATACAGACCAGTTCTAAAATCAAATGGATTCTTAACAAGAGATCCTCGTATGAAAGAAAGAAAAAAATACGGTCTTAAAAAAGCTCGTAAAGCTCCTCAATTTAGTAAAAGATAGAAATCTTTTTATACAAAACATATCAAACCTCGGAAGTATTGAAACTTCTGAGGTTTTTTGTTAGTGTTCGCTTATTTAATTGCTAAAAGTATCTTTTTTGCTCTTTCTTCTAACATAAATAAATTTCCTTTGTTTATATTATATGGTCTTGTTTTACATTTTTATTATAAATATAAATCCATATCATCTTCTGCCATAATAACTTCTATACCATATTTTTTAGTTAAATCTTTTGCAATTTGTGGTAAATTTTCACGTAATATATTTTTATTAAAATGTGTTAATATAACTTTTATTGGTTTTATTTTTTTTATAAATTCTTCTACTGCTGGTATGTCTAAATGTTTTACTTTATCTATTTTATTTAGATAATATCCTACATTCATTATTAATATGTCGCAATTTTCATAAGAATGTAACAAGTCTGGAAAATATTTTGTATCTGTTACAATGCCTATTCTATTTTTATTAGTTTTTATAGTAAATCCATAACATTCTACCCAATGGTCATGTTGTATAGAAGTTGTTATCTCTAAATTTTTTATCATATATGTTGAATTTGCTTCTATAATTTCTATCTTTTCAGGAAAATTTTCTACATATGGTTGTAAAACCTTATTATCTATTACTTGTTTTGGTAATATCACTTTTCCTCTTTTTTCTTTCCCTCCATTAGTCATCAATTCTATGAATATATTTAAATCATTTGCATGGTCTATATGAACATGTGATGTTATAATTCCATCAATTTTTTCTTTATCACTATATTTATGAATATATTTACAAAATGTATTAATTCCTGGATCAAAAACAATATGTGTATCATCAATATTGATATATAATCCTCCTGCTGACCTTATGTTTTTAAAAATAATATCTTTGTTTCCTGTTGTTCCAAAAAAGTGAATATAATCCATTTACTTCTCCTCTATTTTTTATAAAATCACTATTATTATACTCTAATCATTTAATATTTTCAATATTTTCACTTATCTTAATATTTATTAGAATAAAATAGGCATGATTAAAATTCTATATATCAAGTTTTTTCAACACATATTTTTTAAACCATTATCTATTAGAAAATCTTTTATTTACTATATTCCAATTTACAATATTCCAAAAAGCTTGGATATATTCTGGTCTTTTAGTATGATATTGTAAATAATATGAATGTTCCCACATATCTAAAACCAATAATGGCATACATCCCCATAATGTCAAATTCTGATGTTTTTCACATTGTAAGATTTCTAATTTAGACCATTTATTAACCCATACTAATATACACCATCCGTGAAGCTTCTACTGTTTTACTAGCTTCTGTAAATTGTTTTTTAAATGATTCATAACTACCAAAATCTTTTATAATTTGTTGCATAAGTTCTATATCAGGCTCAGTTGGAATTGCAGGTCCCATATTTTCGAAAAATAATTCATGCAAAATTGCACCTGACCCATAAAAACTCAAATCTTTTTCTAAACATTTAATATTAGAAAAGTCTGCTTTTTCTCTTGCTATTCTTAGCTTTTCTTGTATATTGTTTGTATTATCTACATATCCTTTATATAAAACATTATAATGTAAATCTAATGTTTCTTTAGAATAGTACGGCTCTAAAGCTGTTAGTGGATATGTTAATTCTATCATTTTTAACATAAATACCTCCTTAAAATTGTTATAAATTTTTTTCTTTGTTCACATATCTAATTTTACGAAACAAAATTTATATATAGTTATTATTATTGATATTATATAAAATTCTATACATAAACAAAAAGGGCATGATTAAAATCTATGACCTTTTTGATAATTTTCATGCCTATTTTTGTTCACCTGACAAAATTGCTTTAGCAATTTTGTGTGGAATATATTAAAATACTTTTCTTATTCTATAAATTCAAGAGCATCATTTCTATTGACTCCTTCTATATTATAATAAGTATTTGGAACAGTCCCAATAATTACATTTTCCATAATTAATACTTGATTTGTAATATCTTTGGTAATATCTTTAAATGGTGTTAGAATACTAACTTCACACTTTACTTGTAAATAAATTCTATGAAGTGTTTGATTAATTCCTTGTGATTCAAACTCACTTTTTAAATCTGTTTCTACATTTCCCACTGTTGATATTTTTATTTTAATTCCAGGACCTCTTCCTGCTAATAATTTAATACCTGTAAAACTCCCGTGCTGAAATTTCAATATCTTTTCTTCCCTGATTATTAATTTCTTCTTGTATTTTAACTGCTACATCAGAAATTATTTCATTAATTGGAATAACATTTGATTTTATCATTATTACATTTCCATTTGTATCTTTTTCTAGTGTAAACAACTCATCATAATTATGTTTTTTCATAACTTCTGTTGCTTGTTGATTTGATATAATTGTTGCTAAACTTTTTGCTTCATCTTTACACAAAGTATCAAAAATAGGATTTACAGCATCTAACATCACTTTTCCAGATATCATAATAGCTGTGATAAAAGTTATTATCATAACCATTTTTCTTTTATTTTTCATGTTTCCAAATATATTTGGAATTTTTATTTTATTTCTCGAATAAATCTTAGGCATAATTTATCATAGAAACCTGCTCATTACTCATACCTTTTCTTTTATATCTTGGTATAAATAGCTTTTGCCCTGGAATAATTGTATTTTCATCTTCAATTCCATTTACTCTAGCAATATCATCTATTGTACTTCCAAACATTTTTGCTATCTTCCATAAAGAATCATCTTTTTTTACAATATACATTATAATACTATAATCTTGTTCTTCTCTCTCTCCATTTGTTTGTATTTCATCAATTGTATTAATATTTACATTTTTGTCCAACATTGTGTTCATTTTCATTTGGATGTTTGCTAAGGCTTCTCCCCCTTCTTGAATGATAAAATCTTGATTTCCAATTTCTATATTTGTACGTAAATTTAGGCTATCAATATCACTAACATTATCAATACTATATTCAAAAGGAATACTTTCTTTTTTCATCATCATTTGTAAGTCTTCTCCCATTAGCATAAATATTAATTCTAACTCTCCATTATAAATTATTTTGTCTCCCATGCTATTTTGCTTTATGATATTTGGAATAACATCTACATTTACAATATTTCTGCTTTGCAACTCTTCAATTTTCAATTTTTCACTAATATCTCTTGTATTAAAAATTTCTCTTTTTCCTGCAATAGTTCTTACTGTTTTTTTATTAAATTCAATGTTTTCAGATGGACTATATAAGTCTTGGATAATATTAATTGTTTTTTCTTCATATGCAGTTGTTGTTACATTTATTTCCATTTCAATATATACAGAATGCTCTTCTACTGAATTTGCTTTTACAATCATATTTCTAATTTCATAATTTGTATCACATATATTTCCTTCATTTACATCTTGAATATCTACAAATCCTATAATTGGTATTGTTGCCATTGCTTTATTAATTCGATTATCTTCTGTTAAATATACTATTTTTACTTCTGCTTCTGCTTTTGTTAAAACTTTGTTATAACTAATTTTAATATCTCTATTTTTTATATCTACATTTAATTTTAGGATTTCTACTAAATTATCAATATTATCTATTGAAATATTCTCTTTTGCATATATTTTTGTTTCTCCACTTCCTATTAGTGAATTAACAGATAATTGTTCTTGTAACATTTTTATTTCATCTGTATTTTCTAAACTATTCACAATGGAAATCTCTTCTTTAGAATAAATTTCTATAGTTAATTCTATTGTTGCTTTAATTGATATTTTTCTTTCATTAATCACCTTTGCTTCTATTTCTTTAATATTTGTACATATATTACTTTCCATCTCACTTGTTACATTTGGAATATTGATAACTTCTGATAAATCTAAACTTGTATTAATTCCTCTAGTTCGTTCTTTAATATCATCTGACATATACATTATATATGTATCTATATTTCCATCTATTTTTATTTTTTCATCTGCTATTTCTTTTTTATAAATACATACTACCCCACTTGTACAAATTATATTTAAAACATCTGGTTTCGCATCTGGAACAATCACATCTCCTTCTACAAATATGATTTCTTTTCTAGTTAGTACTTTTTTATTTACATGTAAATTTTCTTTTATTGTATTTACAACCATTGTTTACCTCCTTGTTATTTTTCTTTACTATATATATATGAAGGTAAATTGTGTTTTATAACAATTTGAAATAAACTATTTTCATTAAAATCTTAAATATTGCCAAGACAAATATAGAACAAAAGGGGCATGATTAAGATATTTTAATCTTTTAGATTATTTACATGCCCTGTCTTTGTTCGTCGGCGAAAATTGCTTTGCAATTTTCTGTGGAATGCTTTATATTATAGGAAGTTCGAAGAACTTTCTTTTGAAAATAAAATTTTATTTATTTTCACTTTGTGTTGCGAAACTAAAAAGTTTCATATTGTTTCCTATAATATAAAAAAAAGGAAAATGAGTATATTCTCAATTTTCCAATTAGTTTAAAATTCTGCTATCTTTTTCTTCTTTAAGTCAACTGATGGTGGTATTAATGGACTATATGAATCTCCATCAAATACTTCTACCTCTACTGTTCTTGTTAAAACATCTGTATAACTATATGTTACATTTCTATTATTTTCCTCATATTTTACTACAAAAATATTTGGATATGCTTTTTCTATTGTAGCTTCTTTTTCAAAGGCTTTACTTCTTCCTAAAGACCCTTTTACAATTATCTTTTGCCCCACTTTCTCTAAGATGTCAGTTTTTAGATTTGCTATGTCATTTTTACAAATCATGCTATCACCTACTCCCCTTAAGATAGCTTGATTATAGCATTTTTATATAAAAATGTCAAAAAAAGTACATTGTTGTAAAATCCTTAAAACGCTTGAACTTAAAGAGTTCTACCGTTTTTTGTATCTAATATTACAGTTGTGTTACAATTATATTTCAATTGCATTACACACATCAATTATTTTATAATTCTATACATTTTACCATTAGCTCCTATTCCATTAATTCCTTGTTTTCCATCTCTTAATTCATTTTCTATATCTTCAATTGTTATATATTTATATCTTTCTGTTACTGCTATTTTTTCAGCTACAATTAGTGGATCTATAAAGTCTATTAAAATTCTCCCTGGCGAAGATGCAAAATTAGCTCCTGCACTAATTAATGCCTCAAAATAGCTTTGACAGGCACCTGCAAATATTACTAATTTTTTATTAGTTTCTTTATCATATTTCCTTGCCTCTTTGACTGTTTCTATAAAATATTTTGAGTTACGATAATTATATATATCATTATATCTTGAATTTTTCTTTATCATTCCATCATGCCCTGTTATGACTAATATATCTGGTTGATATATTTTTAAGAGCTGATACACAATTTTAGGTTGTTTATATTCTGGTATATTTTTTACAATAGCATTTAAACCTAGTTTTTTATAATATCTATATGATTTTTCACTATATTTTTTGTCTCCATCCAAATGCAAAATTTTTCCAGTTATTGTATATTTATTTCTATTTTCTTCTACTTTATCTAGTTGATTAATCTTTCTATCTATTCTTTTCTGTATTATATTTAAATCTTTTTCTATTCTTTCATCACTTACTTTTTCTAAATCACTTAATTCACTGTCAGCTTCTACTCTTTCTATCATTCCTATTAAAATTGCAATTTGACCTATTTTTGTATCTATAATATTTTTCACACGAAATAAAATATCTTTATTATATGATTTTCTTCCTACAATATCACCAATTTTAAATTTTTCCATATTAATACCACCTTAAAGTTAGACTATTATATTCTATGTCGATTTTTGTAAATTGGTGATTTGTTAATTTCATTTTTATTATTTATCATGCAAGTGACTATATTTCAATTTTGTAGCCATCCCTCCTCTTATATGCCTTTCTGCTTTATTTTCATCTAAAATTTTTCTCACTTGATGTGCTAAATTTGGATTAATTTTTTGTAATCGCTCTGATACATCTTTATGTACTGATGTTACTTTTCGTAACGGTAGGATTTATATTGTCTAGTGTTGTTCTTTGGAGTAGTGGGTAAACAAGCACTGCTCCCCCAATGTCATCAGTTTAAGCAAAATACTGTAATATAAATTTAAAATTTATGTTA
>CANAUI010000029.1 GCA_947364715.1 uncultured Clostridium sp. | reverse complement strand
ATATGGTTATTACAAAAGACTTATCAAGACTCGGGAGAGATTATATAAAAACAGGTTATTATATAGAAAACTATTTCCCAGAAAAAAATATAAGATATGTTTCAATATTAGATGGAATAGATACTTTTTTAGATAGTACAAATAATGATGTAACTCCTTTTAAAGCAATCATAAATGATATGTATGCAAAAGATATTTCAAAAAAAATAAAAGGAGTTCTACGAGAAAAAGAATTAAAAGGAGAATATTTAGGAAGTATTGCTCCATATGGATATAAAAAAAGTACAATATACAAAAATAAGCTAGAAATAGACAAAAATGTAGCATATGTAGTAGAAAAAATATTTGAACTATACTTACAAGGTAATGGATTACAAAAAATATCAAACATTTTAGATAAAGAAGGCATTAATCCACCAAGTAAGTACCTTAATCTAAAACATCAAAGAATAACATGGAATCCTAAATCTATAAGAGCAATGCTTGTAAATGAAGTATATATTGGAAATACCGTTCAAAATAAATGTGTTTCTGTTTCTTATAAAGTAAAAAAACGAAAACCTAAAAATGAAAGTGAATATATAAGAGTAGAAAATACACACGAAGCTATCATCGAAAAAGATACATTTATTAAAACACAAGAATTTCTAAAAAGTAAAAAAAGTCTATCAACACCAAAACATAATGAACTATTAAAAG
Organism: uncultured Clostridium sp.; assembly: GCA_947364715.1. GTDB lineage: Bacteria > Bacillota > Clostridia > TANB77 > CAG-508 > CAG-269. The sequence continues at coordinate 22,129 of CANAUI010000029.1, read as the reverse complement.
GATTAATCTTTTGCCATAATTGTGGTAGACAGCTTAGAATTTGTTATCGAGGAAAGACTAAAAAGATTGGTTACATAGATTGTAGTTTAGCAAGAGGAAAAGATAAGAAATGTAAAACTTGTAACTATAATTACAATAAATTTGAGAATAAAGTGCTTAATAATATAAAAAATATAGTTAATACCTTCTGCGATAAAAATGCTTTAAAATTGATATATGAGAAAAATAAAGATAGTTATTCTGCACTTATAAAAGTAGAAGAGGATAAATTATTAAACATTAAAAATAAGATAGAAGATGTATCAAAAAAATTAGATAAAATGTATATAGACAACTTAAATGGAGTTATTACAGATGATGATTACTTCAGATATTCAAGAGATTTTATAGAACAAAAGGAAAAATTGATAAGGAGTAAAAACGATTTTCAAGACAAAATAAAAATATTGCAAAATAAGATTCAAATAAATCAAGATAAAGAAAAAGCTGACAAAGTAATTGAAGAATTTTTGAAGTTTGAAAACCCAAGTAAGAAGATATTATTTGAATTAATTGATAAAATAGAATTAGATGAATTCAAAAACATATACATATACTTTAATTTTTCAGAGTTAAATATTATAAAAGAACAATTAAGTAATATTAATTTTATAGAAAGTGCATAGTTAAAATTATATTGGTAACATTAGTAATGCTTCTCATTTAGCATGGATGTATGATATACATTGTAAAACAGGAATAAAAATATCTTTCCCAATTATTGCTGACAGAAATGGAGAAATTGCTAGAAGATATGGAATGATTTCAAATGATATTAGCAACACAGAAACGGTCAGAAATGTTTATATTATAGATAATAATGGAATTATAAGAACTATTTTAATTTATCCAATGAATGTAGGAAGATTTATACCAGAAATTATTAGAATTGTTCAAGCCTTGCAAATGGCAGATTGTGCACAAGGCTCAACAGCAGCTAATTGGATTCCTAACCAACCAGTTATTGTTCCACCACCAAAGACTTATGAGAAACTTATAGAACGTGCAAATGAAGTTGAAAATAATAAAAATGGAATTAGTTGGTATTTAAGTTTTAAAGAGCCACCAGAAAAGTGTATTGGTGAAAATAATTGCTAAACTTTAAAGTTTTATAAATTTTCGTATATAAAAATCTTCTAAAAATAGAATACAAACAAAAAAATTTCACATAATAATATTATGAACAAAAATTATGTTCATATACAAATTTTAGGAGGTAACTAATGCAAGGAAAACAAAAAATACACTGTACTGTAGGTACTTGTAGATATAATGAAAAAAATAAAAACTTATGTAAGTTACAAGCAATTAAAGTAGAGCCAACTGAAAATTGTAATACAAAACAAGCAGATGAATCTATGTGTTCAAGTTATATTTATGAGAGGGAATAATTTTCTTCTCATTTTTTCTTGACATATCTATAAATTAGAAATAAAATAGCTTTAGTAAAATAATAGGGGATAATCCCAAAAAGGAGGAAAAGAGATATGTTAGTTACAACAAAAGACATGTTTGAAAAATCAATGAAAGAAGGATTTGCAATAGGTGCTTTCAATGTTAATAATATGGAAATTGTACAAGCAATTACAGATGCAGCTCATGAAACACAATCACCAGTTATTTTACAAGCATCAGCAAGTGCAATAAAATATGCACGAATTGGATATTTGATGAAAATGATACAAGCTTCAGTAGAACAATATCCAGAAGTTCCAATTGCCATTCATTTAGACCATGGACCAGATTTTGAAACAACAAAAATGTGTATTGATAATGGATTTACATCTGTTATGATAGATGGTTCAAAATATGATTTTGAAGAAAATATAGCTTTAACAAAACAAGTAGTAGATTATGCGCATTCTAAAGGAGTTGTTGTTGAAGCTGAACTTGGGAAACTAGCAGGTATAGAAGATGATGTAAATGTATCAGTAGCAGATGCTATGTATACAGACCCAGCACAAGCAGAAGAATTTGTAAGAAGAACAGGCTGTGATTCTTTAGCTATTGCTATAGGAACAAGTCATGGAGCATATAAATTTAAAGGTGAAGCAAAATTGAGATTTGACATTTTAAAAGAAATTAAAGAAAGAATACCAAATACACCAATTGTATTACATGGAGCTTCAACAGTTATACCAGAATTAGTTCAAATGTGTAATCAAAATGGGGGAAATATACCTGGTGCAAAAGGTGTACCTGATGAAATACTACATGAAGCAAGTGTATCTGGAGTTTCTAAAATCAATGTAGATACAGATTTAAGATTAGCCATGACAGCAGGAATTAGAAAAGTTTTTGCTGAAGAGCCAAGTGCCTTTGACCCTAGAAAATATTTAACACCAGCAAGAGATTTAATAAAAGAAACAGTTGCTCACAAAATGAAAAATGTATTTGGGTCAGCTGGTAAAATATAATAAGTAAAAATATGTTAAAACTTAGTTAATAATAAATTATAAAACAATTTATATAAAAAAATTTGTAAGAAACCAAAAAAAGAACTAGATATTATAATTCTAGTTCTTTTTTTATATTATAGGAAACAATATGAAACTTTTTAGTTTCGCAACACATAGTAATCTAAAAGGTCATAAAATTTTAATCATGCCTCTTTTGTTCTTTCTAAATCTTATAAAAAGAAATATATAATTAATATTGTTTGTTTTTTAAATTAATAGCAATTTGTTTTTGAACATCTTTTTTTGCAATATCTTGGCGTTTATCATATAATTTTTTCCCTTTGCCGATACCTAACTCTAATTTAACAAAACTTCCTTTAAAATAGATACTGATAGGAACTAATGTGTATCCTTTCTGTTTAGTAAGTCCAATTAATCTATTAATTTCTCTTCTATTTAGTAAAAGCTTTCGTTCTCTTAATGGATTTTTATTAAAAATATTTCCATGTTCATATGGACTAATATGCATACCAGATATGTAAACTTCACCATTTTTAATATTTGCATAACTATCTTTTAAATTTATTTTACCAGCTCGAATAGATTTAATTTCTGTTCCAAATAAGACAATTCCAGTTTCAATTTTATCTTCAATAAAATAGTTATGATAAGCTGTTGGATTTTTTGCAATTAACTTTGTATTCATATAATTACCTCTTCATTTTTTGAATATTATATAATAAATTATTTAATAATAAAATATAACAGATAGAAATAACAGGAAAATTCGTATATACATTTATTCCACAGCACATTGTTCATTAATTCAAAAAATAATATTTGCTAGCTGTGAAAATTGTAATTAATAATATTGTTAAATTTCTATCTGTTAATAAGAAAATTAATCTCTTCTTGAATGATTATTTTCAGAAGTGATTTGCATTGAATAATACCAAACAACTGCAATAATTGCAATAGCAGCAATACCTAAAATTAACCAAGTCCAAGCAGTTGCATTCATTCCCATAAAAGTTGCTCCACCATTAGTTGATGTTCTAGTTGCCATATATCCATCGTTATTAGTGTTTGCTACTCTAGAAGTTGTATCTTTAACATCTTTTTCAACTTTATTTCCTGCGTTCTCCATCGTATTTTCTGTCTTTTTAGTTGAATCTTGTATAGCATTACCAACATTATGCATAGCACCTTCAACAGCACCTTCAGTATTATTAACAGCATTTCTAACATTATCTGTTGCATCTTTTATAATATCTTCAGCTGCAAAACATACAGAAAATGAAAATACGATAGCTATGATAATTGCAAATGTAATAAATAATTTCTTTTTCATGTCAATCCTCCTTTTAAAAATATAACGAAAATAATATTAAACAATATATTCTCATTAATATTATCTAAAAAAAATTAGAGAATTATACATGAAAAAATTACATTTACTTGAGTTTTTCCAATAAGTGTAAAATTTGGTAATATTATTAATATTCAAGAAAAAAGTTTTCTATTTTGTTATAATCTCTTCTAAAAATCAAATAATTATTATTTGCCAAGTCTAATCAAAATTGCGATTGCTAATAATATTAATAATACACCAATTGCAATTAAAATAATACTTAAAATATTAGATATTCCTAAATCGCTTTCTGGTAAATTATTTGGAACTGTTGTTGTATATTCAACAGATGAAGTATCCATATTTGATGAAGAAGTGTTTGTTCTAGAAGTATTTGATACATTCGAATTATTAGAAGAATTTGATGTATTAGTAGTATTACTATTAGTATTTACAGATGTGTTTATAGTATTTGAAATATTAGATGTATTAGAAATTGTATTTTCACTATTTGTTTCATTAATATCCATGTCTATTGCAAAAATCTTTGTAGTAAAAGATGAGAATATTAACAATATTGTTATTATAAAAATTATTTTTAAATTTTTAATCATATTTTATACCTCCATTAAAAATAAAAAATTTATCTTAAGTCCTTGTTAATTGTAAACACTGTAGCAAGTCCTTTACTATGATATCATAAATACTAAAAATATGTCTAGTATTTAAAAAAAATCTAGTTAAAATTTTATATATATTTCTTTATAAATTTGCTAAAGGATTACTTTCGACAGCATTTCTAACTTGAGAATTATCAACATGTGTATAAATTTCTGTAGTAGAGATACTTTCATGCCCTAATAGAACTTGTAAAGCTCTAATATCAACATTTCCATATTGATACATCAATGTAGCAGCTGTATGTCTTAATTTATGTACAGAATATTTATTAGTATCAAGACCAGCAACTTGCAATTCTTTATTAACAATATATTGTACAGTTCTTTTGCTAATTCTTTCACGACGTTCACTTAAAAATAAGGCTTTATGAGAATTTAATTTATCAACTTTAACACCTTCTTTAGGTCGCACTTGTAAATATTCACTAATGGCTTTTAAACATGCTTTATTTAGATAAATAGTTCTTTCTTTATTTCCTTTACCAATAACATTTAGTTTTGCCTCACTAAAATCAATATCTTTGATATCAATATTAACTAATTCAGACAAACGAAGTCCACAATTTAAAAATAATGTTATAATAGCATAATCTCTTTGATAATTTCGATTATCTTCATTTTCTGTTACATTTAATAATCGTTTACTTTCTTCTAAATTTAAATATTTAGGAAGTCTTTTATCTGCTTTTGGAGTTTCTAAATTTTGAGCAGGATTAACTTCTATCAAATTTGCTTTTTGTGAAAGATATTTAAAAAAGATTCTAATTGTAGATACTTTTCTAGCTCTTGTAGCTGATTTGCTCCTAAGTTCTATGGCCATATAGCTGATAAATGCATGTATATCTTCCAAAGTAATCTTTTTAACAATATTGATTGGTATATCTTTAATTTGAATTTTTGTAAAATCATTTTCATCTGTCATATGAAAATGAATTTTTATAAATCGAAAAAACATAACTAAATCATAATTATATTCTTTTATACTATTTGGAGATTTATTTAAAATTGTAGCACTATAATCTAAAAAAGAATTTATATAGTCAGGGTTTTCTTCTCGTTTTAACATATATTTTTCACACTCCTATTTCTATAAATAAATGATTTATTAAATAGTATTATATATCAACACCTAAAAAAAAGAAATAGAAATTAAAAATATTTATAAATCTATGTATCAGGCCTAGGAGATATTTTAATTATTTTTTTGAAAAATTTTTAAAAAAATATTGACTTAGAGTTAACTCTAAGTGATATATATAATATAGACAAATTGAGGAGGTGTGAAGTTATGGGAGGATATGGAAAAAATATTGCATCATTCTATGGGAACAGTAATATGAAAGTTCAAAATTATGGTATATCAAAAGCATTCCATACAGATTTTGAAGCAAATAAACTTCTAGAGGAAAATGGTATTTCAGTAAAAAATCTTGTAAATATTATTTATAAGTATTTAGAATGTAAAGTTTAGTTTCATAAATTAATATTTGATAATTAGAAAGAATGTCAGAGTAGGAGATAGGTTGTCTATATATTTTACTTCTATTCCTGTTTGCATAAAACTTTGATAATAGCCTCCTTTTATTAATGCCAAAAGTGTGAAAATATGCACTAATTTCATCCAAAAAAGTGTAAAATAATTAAAAAGATTTCTCCAAAAAAGTGTTGATAAAATTATTGATATTTGATATAATAATATAAATTTATACAAACAAGGAGAATTATTATGATAAGAAATATTTATAAACAATTACTACAATGGAAAAAAGAAAATATTAATATGCCATTGATGGTAATTGGAGCTAGACAAGTAGGAAAAACTTATATAATAAGAGAGTTTTGTGAAAAAGAATTTTCAAAAAACATTTATATTAATTTATTAGAACATAGTGAAATAGTAAACTTATTTAAAGAAAAAATTTCGACAGAAGAAAAATTCATAAAATTACAACTTATATTAAATATATCTATTGATATAGAAAATAGCATAATATTCTTTGATGAGATTCAAGAAAGTGAAGAATTAATAAGTAGTCTTAAATATTTTTGTGAAAATGAAAAACCATTTAAAATTATTTGTGCAGGTAGTTTGCTAGGGGTAAAAATAAATAGATTTAATAGTTCTTTCCCTGTTGGCAAAGTTCAAATGATAAATATGTATCCTATGAGTTTTGATGAATTTATTTTAGCTAATATGCCAGAAATGGGTAAAGTTTTAATAGACGAAATTAAAAAATGCTATAATGAAAATAAAAATATGGATTCAGTTTTGCATGAAAAATTGATAAATTTATATAGGATATATATATGCATTGGAGGTATGCCAGCTTGTGTAGATAATTATTTAAAATGTACTAATGATATCTTGAAGTATAATAAAGAAATTATAAAAAATATTATTAACGCATATTTAAATGATATGAATAAATATGTATACAATTCTTTTGAAGCTACTAGAATAGAAGATATATACAAAACAATACCAGCACAATTAGAAAATTCTAGTAGAAAATTTCAATATTCTAAAATAAAAAAAGGAGCAAGAAGTAAAGATTATGAATCAGCATTAAAATGGTTATATTCAAGTAATTTAATACATAAATGTACTGCATTAAATTCGATAAATATACCACCAAAAGCATATATAGATAATGAATCTTTTAAATTGTTTTTAAGTGATATAGGAATTTTAACTTCATTATTAGAATTAAAATATAATGAAATAATATTGGATAATAAATTTTTGTATAAAGGAATTTTAGTTGAAAACTTTGTAGCTCAAGAATTTATCTCTAATAATATTAGTTTGTATTATTGGAAATCAAAAAGTGATGCAGAAGTAGATTTTGTAATTTATAATGATGATGGATTAATACCAATTGAAGTAAAATCAAGTGAAAATACTAAATCAAAAAGCTTAAAAGTTTATATGGATAGATATAATCCTAAATATGCTATAAGAGTATCTAGTAAAAATTTTGGATTTGAAAACAATATAAAATCTGTACCGCTTTATGCTACATTTTTAATAAAATAATTTTAAACATTGAAAGGAAAAAATTAAATGCAAATTTTAAATTTACAATATTCGCCATATCAAAATGGCAAAATTTCAGGTGAATATTTCAAAAAGAATGTAAAAATAGAAATAGAAAATATAAAAATTAAAATTGATAAAAATATAGAAATTAAAGAAAAGATAGAAGAACAATTTAACAACTTAAAATTAACTTTTCCAAAATATTATGATGAAGTTATAGGAAAAGCAGACGGATTAGGTATAGAACATATAATTTATTTTGCTATGTTATGTCCTGAAATAATGAACTTAAATCTCGAACATTGTACTACTATTATTTGCAAAAAAAATAATGGAAAATTTATAATTTCACACAATGAAGATGACAAATATATGGAAGGTAATTTTTGTTTGAGTAAAGTAAAAATTGATGATGATAATTGGTTTATTACAAATGATATGTATAATATGCCATTTGGAAACGGAGTAAGTTGGAATAGCTACGGAATATTAAAAACCATTAATTACTGCCATGATGATGACACGAATATTAATTATATACCTAGATATTTTTCACAAAGACATATTTCAGAAGCTAAGTCTATCAATGATTTAATAAAAAGATGTAAAGAGATAAAGGTAGCATCTGGTTATAATGTTAATGCTATAGATATAAAAAATAATATAGCTGTATCAATTGAAGTACATAATGACAATATAGATGTAGAATATATAAAAGATAGCTATGTTCATACTAATCATTTTATTCATGGTCAACATATATTTAAACAGGTTACAGATAATGGTAGCAATAGCATATTTAGATTTGATATGGCAAAAAAAATGTTACATAGGTTTAATAAAGATATAGAAGAAATAAATAAAATCTTAGAATACAGATCAGTCGAAAACAAATTTTTTAACTCAATATTGCAAACGAAAGAAGATTCTTATGAAACTATTTTTAACATTTCGTATGATGTAGAAAATAGTAGCAAAGTTTTTTTGAAAATTTATGCAATGAATGAGAATTTTATTTTGGATTATAATTTGTAGAAAAGAGTTAATATAAAAAGTGTTAAAAAAAGAAAATGGATTTGAAATAGAAATATAGAAGAATAGTAGAGAGAATAATATGAAAATCAGAAGGATATGATGAGGAGGTAAAATCATAATGAAAAAAGGGATTATTTTTGATTTAGATGGAACTTTGTGGGAAGTAACAAATATTACTTATAAAAGTGTGAATGAAATTATAAAAAAATATAATTTAAATATCAAATATAAATATATGCAATTTAAAAAAATATGGTGGAAATGTTTATAAAGGATTAGAGGATACTTTGAGGAAATTAAACGAAATATATAATTTATTTATTGTTAGCAATACAGATCGTAAAGAATATATTGAAGCATTTTTTACAACTTCAAAATTAGGAAAATATTTTTCTGATTATTTAGTAGCTAGTGAGTTAAATATTTCAAAATCAGAGGCAATAAAGAAAATTATTGCAGATAATAAATTAGTAAAATCAATTTATGTTGGTGATACAATAAAGGATTTAGAAGCAACTAAGCTTATTAATATACCATTTATACAAGCTAAATATGGATTTGGAAATGATTTAAAAACAAGTTATTATATTGATTCAATAGAGGAATTACCAGGTGTTATACAAAGAATGATGTTTAAATAGAATAAAAATAAATGACTTAAATAATTGTTATTAGAATACTAATCTAAAACAGGATTTATTGAAGGATTAGGAAGATTTCAAAGATAGAACTATGAATGCTTTTATTATTAGAAGAAAAAAATGGGTATAGAGAAATAGGTAGAGAGTAGGGGGAATAGAATATTTTTCAATAATTATAGTTGCTAAATAAAAAACTAAATAAAGATCTCTAGGATAGATTTTGAAAATTTCATAAACAATATTAAAAGTATAAATGCAATTCTTTAAAATTATAAAAATTAATATATCAGAAATTTTTTTCATTTTGTGCAAAGTTAATTTTACAACAATTTCAAAAATCGAACATTTGTTAATTGTAAATTTTTAGAAATAATTTTTAATTATAATAATTATTTTATGATTTATTATAACGAAAATCGTTTTTTAGACATTTTATAATTACACTAATAAAATTTGTCGACTTAAAATATGTGTTATTTTAGAGTTTCAAGCATTTTAACGATTTAAGACCAAAAAAATTTTAATTGAACAAGTTATAAGGATAAATTATAAAAATAGCTAGAAATTGATTTTAAAAGGTCGTGATATATAAGTAATACAAAAGACTATATGTAATAATATAAATTCAAAAGAATTAAAGTGATATAAGTGAATATCAGTAGTTGTAAAACAGCTAGATACTAGATATATGTAAAAGTATAGGTATTTGGCTGTTTTATATATTAGTCCTATTCCTTTTTGCGCAAAACTTTCATTTTGTGCAATGTTCTATATTTATATTTATTAAGGAGATACTATTCTCCCTAGAAAATTAATCATTAAAATAAATTATACTTATTAAATATCATAATAAAATTATTTTGTCAATTGTTTTTTAAAATTATTAAAATAAATTATATTATTTTGTTTAATTTCTTTTTCTTCTGAATATTTTTCCCATTCTGTTACTTCCCTTTGTTTTATGCAAAAATATTTTAATTTTGTAGAAATATTATAAATATTATCATAAAAATCGTTATCTACAAAATATGGTCGATTTCTTTCTTGTTCTAAAGAAACCATATCATGAAGCATAATTTTTGCTAAATCAATATCATTAAATATTTGTAACATATATGGTTTACCTTCTGAATGTCTAATATATATGCCATACTCTTTCATAAAACACCACCTTCCATAAATAACATTATACCATATTTATGTAAACAAGTAAAGATGATATATACGACATATTTCGACAGATAAAAAAATATTATATGGTATAATAATAAATATAACAAAAGAAAGGGGTGTAAAAATGTTTTTTGAAAGGGATACTTATTACAAATATATAAAAACAATGGAAAATATAAACACTTTAGCATATGTAATAATAATAGGAATAGGTATAATAATAGGAATAGCAACAGGAATAGTTACACTAATAATAAGTGTACCAATAAGCATACTAATAGCTAATATGTATACCTTTGCAACAAAAATAAAAATACAAGAAATGAAATGGAAAATTGATATTCATGCAGAAATAATGAGAAAAAACAAAGAAGTAGTCTAAGCTACTTCTTTTGCTTCAAATGGATTAAAATAAAATAATTCTACTTCCTCTATCTTATAACTTTGACTAAAATCTATATTAGCATTTTTTAATTCTTTAATATTTCTATAATAAGTACGATATGACATACTTTCTTTAGTATCAATTAAACCATTTAATTGAATAGCACAATAAAAATTATACAATCTACTTGCTTTAGTAGATTTATATAATTCATTTAATCTTTCTTTTACTTCTTCTCTACCTCTTACAATTTTAAAATCTTTTTCAACAAAATTTAATAACTTCATAAACTCATCTCTCCAAACTTTTTTTAAAACATCGTAACTAATATCTAAAATTCTAATATGATTTTTATTATATAATTTTACTAACATCTTTTTCTTTATTTCACATTCAAACCTAATAAAACCATCAATTTCTTTTATGTAATTTGTTAAATCAAATTTAGTATTAACAAACTTTTTTAAATCATGCTTTCTAAATTCTAAAAACTTGTTATATATTTTTAATGTTGTAGTAGTTCCAGAAAGATACAAACTTTCATCATAAAAAAATTTTATATTTCTTCTAGGATATTTACATCTACTAAGACTATTTATATAAGATTTAACATTATTTTGATTTTTTAAATTATAACATATAGCAATATCACATCTCTGTAAAAACCAAAAATCAAAATCAGGTAATTTTATATTATAAGATAATTCTACCATTTGAATTAAATTCAAAGATATAAATTCTAAATCATAATATCCGTTATGAGAATTATAACCATGAACTATTTTATGATAACTACCTTCTATCTCAATAAAATATCCTTTTTCAACAAAACGATATTTAATACCACAACCAACACGCACAGATAATCTACTATCATAAGACCCTTCTAAATGGTCATTAATTATTTCATACAATAATTCACCTGTATTATTATTTTTAGAATTTTTTACAATAGATTTAGCTTTTATTTCATCATAAGTATTAATATCAATTTCAGTATATATTTTAATAGTATCTATCATTTTAATTCCTCTTTCTTATATAAAAGTGTCAAAATTGTCACATTCGGAGGGTGTTACTAATAACCCTCCCAATTTTTTATACATACTGTCTTATCACTAATAATAAAATAATAACAATCATTTGGAGGAATATCATAACTAATCCAAAAATCCACATATTTTATACCTTTTAATCTAAGAATTATTAAATCAAAAATAAATTTACTTAACTTAGTCATAGAAAACAACTCCTTATATTAATATTTAGGGGAGACTATCTCCCCTCTAGTGTCTTTCTGTAAACAATTTATAAATCGCTACGCTCAATAAATTGTAAACAGTGAGACACTACCCCTCGCATACCAGAGCAAAGCGATGTATGTATTATTCATTAAATGATTTTATAAATTTTTCATTTCATTTAATATTTTTATTATATTAGATAACATACAAAAATTTAATATTGGCAATATTAATATTATAATAAATACACATATATTAACTAAATGTTGAGACATATTAATTACCCCTTTCATCTCTATTTATATATTCTTTTTGCTTAATACTATCCACAACAGAATAACTATCAAATAAATTTCTAACATAATTATTTTGAACAAAACTATATTTCCATTTTTTTCTAGTTTTTATTTTTCGTTCAGGTGTAGGATTATCAATTATATAATTATAATCATCTGCATCATAACATTTTTGTTTTGTCCATCTTCCGAAAAAAGTCTTACATTCGACTACTTCATAACATTGTTCACGAAGTTGTTTTACTACCCTAGTAAATACTTGAGAAGTAGCAACAATTTTTATACGGTTTTTTCTTTGCATTGTTACAACTGATAATAAATCCTCAGGAAAATCTTTCCAATTATTAGAATTATACTCATTTTGTAATTCATCTATTGCAAATATTACACCATCTAAACCATTACGAACTTCTGTAAATTGTCGCCAAGATGTAAAAGGCATATCCTGTCTAGTATAATTAAAATTAGTTACTATAATTGCATCTGGATACATATCTTTCATTTTATCAAGATACTCAACCATACTTATTGTTTTTCCACCACCTTGACGACCTACAAAACAGGTTAATCCATAAGGCTTAAATACTTTACCATTTATTATTGTCCACAATAAATCATAAACGAGCCATCTTATCAAATCTATAAGCATACTAAAAAATCGTAATATTGGTATTTCTATTCGTGGAATTTTTATCTTTTCTATTTTATTACAAATCTGTAATAATCTATAATCAAATTTTAATTTTTTAAACTTTTCAAATATCTCTATAAATTCTTCTATGGGTAAATCACTAAACACATTTTTTCTTAAGTTTCTATAATATTTATTTAAACTAATATCTTTTTTAAACATATACTAACCTCCATCCATAGTAGGTATCCAACCAACAATAAATTTAATAAGACCAATTAGCAAATGTAAAGCAACCCAAAAAACAATATTACCTATAGCCATAACCCAAACATCAGGAGGAAAAAAACTCATAGCTTTTGTTAGTAATGAAACAGTATCAACAATAGTATTAGGTAATTTGTCTAAAACAGGAATTAATGAAACAATACCTTGAGCTATAAGAAAAAATGGTGTACATATTAATTCAATTATCATTTATCTACACCCCCACTACTTTCATTCATTCTACTATTACCATCTCCTATATTATAACCTCTAAATAATTTCATAATTTGATTAATGTTATATATTATAAGCAATATAAATACTATACCTCTAGCCCAACTATACCATGTTTCTTTATAATTTAATATCCAACTAAAATTAATGAAATTATTTAAGCCAAATTGCTTTCCAGCAATAATATAGCCATTCAAATTAATATTAGATATATTACTACTTTCAACGTTTTCAATAATACCAAACATTTTTATATAATCTTCATATGGTATTTTTGCACTAAGTTTAGACTTTAAAGTATCTATATTACCACTAAAATAATTATCATCTGGTACAAATAGCCATTGTAATAAATTACCTAATAGTTCTATTAATTTATATACAAAGAAATTTTCACTAAATGGATTAAGCCAATCTAATAATGTAACAATACCATTCAAAATACTTTCTAATAAAGCACCTAATACATTGGGAATTAGACAAATTCCATCCCATATAAACTGTAAAAAATTAAATAATGTATCAAATATGCTAGAAAATAAGTTAAAAATAGCATTAGCTATTGAACTCGCGAGATTACCAATCGCATTAAATATATCACCAAACCAACCGAGAACACTATCAAGCCAATTGGTATTAGAATCTTCATTGCCTGCCCCATCACCTGAGGTATTTCCTCCACCTGTTGTATTGCTGGAATCACTACCTTGTCCACCTGAGGCGCTTGAAAAACCAAATTATTATCTGTATCATAAACATCAAAATTCGAATGAATAATATGACCTTCATCTAAATAAGTGCCACCACAAAAGGCAGAAGATGAATAAGGAATACTATTAAAATCAATACTGCTAAGTTCAGATAAACAATTATTTATATCACTAGTAGAATTCATATCATAATATAACCTCTTAAGATTATAATCAGAAGCTTCTATATTAGGCCAATCCTTATCGTGTCCCTTAATATAACAATTTCTCTTATCAGTTCCAATAACTAACTCCTCATCACAAAAAATAACACATAATAATGTATAACGAGAACTCACAAAATTAACAACAAGATAATATGGTCGACTTGTTAAAGAATCGTTTAAAGTATAATTAATTGTTTCACCTGTATGATAATCGAAAGACAAAGAAGAGCTTGAAGCAAAAGAACAAGTAAAAAAAGATATTATTAAAACAAATAAAATTAAAATAATTAATAATTTATTTTTCATCATTACTCCTTTCTATAAATTAGCCCCAACGTACATTAAAATGTACGATTGGGGCATAAAAACTTATACTATAAGAATTTATAAACAATTCTAGGAATTAAAGATACCGCTATCATTATACCCATAATAGTTAATCCTACAGGAATTAAAACATCAAGATTTGATGTGATAGTATCTGTTAAACCTGTAAATTGGTCACTCTTTAAAACCAAAGCAGAAACAGTATTCGCCATTTCATTCATAAAATCACCACCTTTTAGGTTAATATTAAAATAAAAATACTATAAGAATTTATAAACAATTCTAGGGATTAAAGATACAGCTACCATTATTCCCATAATAGTTAATCCTACAGGAAGTAATACACCTAGATTTGATGTAATAGTATTAATTAATCCTGAAAACATAGCAGAAGTCAATTCCATAAAACAACACTCCTTTCTAATATAAAATGTGATAAAATACATATTTTTAGTAAAAAAATCTACTAAAAAACCAATAACCAAAATAAATTAATAATAATACAAAAAAACTATAAATAAATAACTGTAAAAAAATATTAATAGATTTTAATTGTATTAATATTTCACTTAACAAAGTAACTTCCATATAAAAATCCTTTCTAAAAATTACTCAATGCCTAAAAAATTACAAGACCAATAACTTATTCTTTTTTCTCTATTAAATTCTCTACTAAAACCAAGAAGTAATTTTACTTTAGAAAATTTCTGTAAATTTAATGGAGATATTTTATTAATAACTTCTATATCTTTAGTAATAAAATTGAATTTTTGATTATCTTCTGACAATACATTAACACTTAAATATCTTTCTCCATCTTTTGTAACACCCTCTCTTTTGTCAATAAAATTAAAAGCTTCTCTTGCTAATACCATAAAAAACACTCCTTAAAATAAAAAATAAGTATATTTATTTCAATGATATTTTCATTAAAATAAATATACCTAACTTAAAATTTGTTTACATGAAGATTGCGCGTAGCACTTTCATTTTGTGCAATGTTCTATATTTATATTTATTAAGGAGATACTATTCTCCCTAGAAAATTAATCATTAAAATAAATTATACTTATTAAATTTCTTTTTCTTTTGAATATTTTTCCTATCATGAATAAAAAAATAACTTATGTATAAAAACCTTGTTTTATATTTTAGATAAAAGAAACAGGACTTACTGTCCTCTCTCTTCTATTTTGTTTTCTATTTAAATCTTTGTAAATAAGAATCCATTTTTTTTACAAATTCTTCATTATCCTTAGTTTTTGTCATCTCACTAATTACTTGTTCAGTAACCTCTGCAACTGACATTGTATTCATTGCTTTTCTTAATGCAAAAACAGTTTCTCTTTCGATAGGTGTTAATAATAAATCTTCTCTTCTAGTACCTGATTTATTTATATCAATTGCAGGAAATATTCTTCTTTCAGATAATTTTCTGTCTAGATGAACTTCCATATTACCTGTACCTTTAAATTCTTCAAATATTACATCATCCATTCTACTACCTGTATCAATTAATGCTGTAGCCAAAATAGTTAGACTTCCACCATTTTCAATATTTCTTGCAGCACCGAAGAATTTTTTAGGCTTATGTAATGCTGCTGGGTCCATACCACCAGATAATGTTCTTCCTGAAGAAGGAATCACAAGGTTATAAGCTCTTGTTAATCTAGTAATACTATCTAATAAAATAACAACATCTTTTCCTTGTTCAATTAATCTTTTTGCTCTTGCTAAAACCATTTCTGCTACTTTTACATGATGTTCTGGTAATTCATCAAATGTTGAATGTATGACTTGACCTTTAATAGAACGTTTCATATCTGTTACTTCTTCTGGTCTCTCATCAATTAAAAGAACGATTAATTCTACTTCTGGATTGTTTTTACTAATACTATTAGCAACTTTTTTCAGAAGGGTAGTTTTTCCAACTTTTGGTGGAGCAACAATCATTCCTCTCTGGCCTTTTCCTATAGGACTCATTAAATCAATAATTCTAGTTGCATAATCATTTGAAACAGTTTCTAATCTTAGTCTTTCATTTGGGTAAATAGGTATTAATTCATCAAACCTTCTTCTTTTTATCGCTTTTTCAGGATGTTCTCCATTAACTTCACCAACAAATATTAATGAAGGAAATTTTTCTGCTTCTCTATATCTAGAAATTCCTTTTATAATATCTCCTGTATCTAATTTAAATCTTCTGATTTGTACAACTGAAATATATACATCTTTTTCACTTGATAAATAGTTATCTCCTCTTAAAAAACCATAACCATCTGGCATGATATCTAATATTCCTTCAATGATTTCATCACCTTCATTGGTCAACTTATAGTCTACAATTGGCTCTCCATTTTCATCATATTGTCTTTCTGCTACATCTTTTTTGGTTTCTTCATCACTCTTGTTATTATAATTAACTGTATACTCTTCATTTTGATTAATATTAGAAATTGTTTTATTGAAAACTTGTTTTAGTACTTCTATAATTTCTTCTTTTTTTAATTTTGAAATATTTTTAATATTATGTTTTTTAGCTAATGTTTTTAACTCAGCTAAATTCATTGATTCTAATTCTAACATAAAACCTCCTAATTTATATATAACTATATTATTTTAAATACAATGGAAATAAAACGAACTTAATATAAACCTTATTATACCATAAAAAATGAAAAAAATAAACAATATTTCCCAAAAAAGGAACATAATCTAAAAGACTACATTCCTTGATCTCTATATACTCTTTCATTAGGATGATACATATCTAATTTTTCTCTAGCCATTTCTTCAATAAATTTTAAAGAATTAACATTATCCTTTTGTTGATTTAATTCCTGATTTGTTACTTCTTCTGAAGCAATTTGTTGATTTAATTCTTCTGTATCTTTACTATATTCATTTAAAGTTTCTTGTTGATTAATAAAAACAAATGCAATATATATAATAATTGCTATAATTAATAAATTTCTTAAAATTTTTTTATTTTTTTTCATGAGTAACTCCATTTATCAAAAGTCTTATACATATAATATATTCTACATAATTTATATAAATCCTTCTATTTTTTTGTATTTTTTACAAATTTATTTGATATTTTTACTTTTTTTATTGTATTAGAAAATATTTTGAAATATTTTGTAAAATATTTTCTAATATTAATAATAATAAAAGATATGGGATTTAAAAATAATTTTTTTATCAATTTCATAAAAAATTGAATTGGAATTTTTAGTATATTAAATATCATTATAAAAATTTTTTTAATAATATTTATAGTACCAACGCTAATACTTAATATAATCTTACTAATGGATATTAGATATATAAAAATACCAAGTATAATGGCTAAAAACATAAATAATCGAATTTCACCATTGTTATATGTAAATATAGAATATAATATAATTAAACCTGTTAAAATCCAAAATAAAGCATCTTCTATATAAGTTACAAAATCAGCTGTTTTTATAGTTTTTCTTAATATTCTAAAAAAATCAAACAATAAACCAATTAACAGACCATTTATGAGAAATATAAAAAACAATTGTAATTGTGTATAAATCATTCTCTTCTCCCTATTGAAAAATTTTATTTAAAGATTTTACTAATAATACTTCCTTTATTTTTTTCTACTTCTTTGTTACTATATGATAAGAAAGAGATTTTTCCCTCTACAATTACTTCAGAAGTATCAATGCTTAATTTTGTAATTCTAAGGTTTTCACCTTTTATAGTTAATAATCCTAGTTCTGTTTCTACCATAATTACTTGATCGTCAAAACTCAAAACATCTAAAACACCTGATATGCTTAACTTTCCCCTATTTTCTAATATTAAATTTTGAACTACAGCTGTATTGATTGTTTTTCTTTCATCTATCGTCATATGAATACCTCCAAATTTTTAATCTAAATTATATATATTCAGAGGTTGTCTATTTTAGAACTAAAAAGAATAAAAGAGACATATTAAAATTTATATCAGATTAATTTTAATATCCCATATTTAATGGTATCATAACTGTTCCTGAGCCTAAAAAGGTGAAAACCTTAGAATTACAAAATTAAGCATTGATACTTCTGAATAATAATTAGGATAGCATCCACAATGCCTGTCACACATATATAAAAATCCCCCAGACATACTGAGGGTTTACTTTGAAGTTGTTTAAAATGTAGTCACATTTTGTGACCACTAAATAGCTAAATAATAATTTTATAGATATATTATTTATTTACAAATATTTGATTGTGTAATTTTTCTAGCATTTTATCACTAACAAAAGTTTTGAATGTAATGGAAATTTTACTTTCAGTGACATTAAATTCTAATAGTTCTAATTTGTTATCTTTAATAAAGTTGATTGTTTTTATGATAGTATCTGTATTTCTAATAATCCCATTACCTATAATAGAAATTCTTGATACATCTTTTTTAATAATACTTTTAATTTCATTTTTTTCAATTTCTTCATTAGATATTACAGTTCCATAATTATCATTAAATGTTGATTTCGTTATAATTGGTATATTGTATTTTGCTCCAATTTCAATACATCGATTATGCAGTACTTTTGCTCCCTCACTTGATAAGTGTAGCATTTCATCATACGAAAGCTTTGTTAATTTTTTTGTTTTTTGAACTTTGTTTGGATCTGATGAATAGATTCCATCTACATCAGAAAAAATATAACAATTTTTTGCTTTTAAAGCTGATGCAACTGCAACTGCTGTTGTATCAGACCCACCTCTTCCAAAAGTAGTTATGTCTAGATTCTCATTAATTCCTTGAAATCCTGTTATAATAACAATATTTCCATTTTCTAATTCTGAACAAATTCTTTTTGTATTAATATTTTCAATTAATGCATCTTGATTAGTATTATTAGTATAAATACCAGCTTGCCAACCTGTTAAAGATACAGAAGAAAAACCTAAACTATTTAACAAGATACTTAATTTAGCTACTGACATTTGTTCTCCACAACTAATAAGCGCATCTAATTCTCTTTTGTTAACCTCCTCAGTTAATTGATAAGCTTCACCTATTAACTTATCTGTTGTCTTTCCTTGTGCTGATAAAATAACAACAATATTTTGATTGTTATTTTTAAAATCGATAATTTTGTTGGCAACGATTTTCAAATTTTCATTATTAGAAACAGAACTACCTCCAAACTTTAAAACAATTATGTCCTCCATATTGAGCACCTTCTTTATAATAATAATAAAAAGCTAAATTTATTTAAATTTAACTCTTTACATTATATTCAATTATGTTTAAATTTGTCAAATTATTTGAAAAATTTTAAATAACTTTCCATAAAATCATCTATTTTTCCATCCATAACAGCTTCTACATTTCCTACTTCATAATTAGTTCTATGGTCTTTTACCATGGTATATGGGCAAAATACATAAGAACGAATTTGGCTTCCCCATGCTATATCCATTTGAACACCCTTTAAATCTTCTATCTTTTCCTTGTGTTCTTTTTCTTTTAGGTCTAATAATTTTGATTTTAGCATTTTCATAGCTGTTTCTCTATTTTGTATTTGTGAACGTTCAGATTGACAAGCAACAACAATATTAGTTGGTATATGTGTAATTCTTACAGCAGAAGATGTTTTATTAATATGTTGTCCACCTGCACCTGAAGCTCTATAAGTATCAATTCTTAAATCATCTGGATTAATATCAATTTCGATATCATCTGTTATTTCAGGTAATACTTCAACAGAAGCAAATGAAGTATGCCTTCTTCCACCACTGTCAAATGGAGAAATTCTTACTAAACGATGAACTCCCATTTCACATTTCATATATCCATATGCATTTTCTCCTATTACTTCAAATGTTACACTTTTTAGTCCTGCTTCTTCCCCTTCTAAATAGTCTAATTCTATTACACTATATCCACTCTTATCTGACCATCTAGTATACATTCTATATAACATCTCTGCCCAATCTTGTGACTCAGTTCCTCCCGCACCTGGATGTATTGTAACAATAGCATTATTTCTATCGTATTTTCCAGATAAAAAAGTATTAACTTCAAATTTTTCTATTTCTTTTTGTAATTTATTTGTATTTATTAATATATCTTTTGCTATTTCTTCATCTAATTCCATTTCTACTAATTCTGTTAATTCTTGTAGATTTATAATTTCAGTGTTTAATCTTTTATATTCATTTATTTTATTTTTGATTGTTTTAATTTTTGATAATATTTTACTAGAGGTTTTATTGTCATTCCAAAAATTTTCTTGCATAGTTTGATTTTCTAACTCTTTTAATTGAGTTTCTAATTTGATTACTTCAAAGAGATTCACCCAATTCTGTTATTTTATTTTTTAATGCTTGAAGTAATCTAGCATTTTCTTCTAATTCTAACATATTATCACTCTCCTGTTTTATATTATATCTTATTTGTTTTCATATTTCTCTACAAATTTAACAAGATTTTCATTATGATATGGTATTGCAAGTTCGTTTAAATTTGCAAGTAAGTGATGTGTTTTTTTATCATTAGTTTTTATTGTTATACTTTTTACTTTATTATTAAACATCATTTTTTTAACTTTAATTTCTTTGATGTTTTCATTTGGAATAAAAAAATATGAATCTTCAGTTATTTTTAATTTAGCAATATCTATTTTAAAAAATATATCAGAATTTTTTTCAGGATTAAGACAAAACATTCCTAAGCCTTTTTCTGTTGCATTTATTAAAAGTCCAGTATATGGATATTCCATTCCTTCTACCATACCACTTGCCATTGCACCTACTATTCCTCCTGCCATTCCTCCTAATGTTCCAGATTTACTTTTACTATAATTTTTAAAAGTTACAAAATAACAATTTTCGTTTCCTTCACAGTCAACATTTTTAAATAATTCTTTTACTTTTTCTAAAGTATTAAATTCCATTCTTTTCTCCCCCCCACTTTATTACTTGTTTTTATAAATATAGTTTATATTTATTTATAATACTAATATACAATAATTAAGTTCAAGATACAATATTATAGAAAGAAATTTTTATATTTTGATTGACTTATCGTTTTGAAAATGCTATACTAAAGGTAGATATTTGAGGCGGTATGCCAATGCCATAGGCTTTAAGCCTATGATGAAAAGTTAAATAGCTTAATGCTTGATGACAAGTGTTAAGCTATTGTTTTGTTTACCCAAGAATCTATTAAAAAATCTATTAAAAATTTTAATTTTTTGCAATCATAACTTCCATCTAAAAGATTAGCTTCTTTAAATTTTCTAACATAATTATAAAATGGTACCATCGAAGTAGTTATTTACAACTTTTTTTGTTCTTATAACGACTGATACAAATATCAATCAATTTATATATAGATTACCAAATTGTTTAACAAAAATCAAGTATTTTATCAAAATTGCAGAAAAAAAGAGTAAAACTAAATTAGTATAATGTAATCATCTTACAAAATG
>CANAUI010000028.1 GCA_947364715.1 uncultured Clostridium sp. | reverse complement strand
GCTTGAATTATATTAACATCTCTATTCATATATGTCAATACTTTTTTCAAATTTTTTATTATAAATATGATTACAAGATGTTACTACTATAAAAACAAAATAACTTGCTTTCATAGTAGTAACTACAAGATAATGATTTAAAAATATGTGTAAAAAGTTAATATATAGATATTTTTAAAGTACCAAAAGTTATATCTCTTTTGGTACTTTTATGTAATTATTTATTTTCCATATAATCTTTCTAATACAATAATAAACATCGCATGACTCCATCCTAAACCAATTACCCAATTTGGTTTCAAAGTATTATTATCAATTTGTTCTCCAATAAAATGATGTTTTCCAACTGTCTTTATAACAAAGTCAAATGTTTCTTTAGCTTTTTGTTTTTCTCCTGCATCTAAATAATATAATGTCATCCATAAATTTGATATAGGCCATGGGTTTCCATTCATATAATTATCTTGTTCAAATCTTTGATAACCACCTGTATAAGTCCTAATATTTAAATTTATTTTTTCTATTGTATTTAATATTTTTCTTTCATTTGGTTTAAATACATGAAATGGTTCTACTGCTCCCAACATACTAATGTCCATTTTTTTATCTTCTGTATTTCTTAAATAAGAGTTTGTTTCTTTATCATACATTTTTTCATTAATAAAGTTCTTAATTTCTGTTTGTAGATATTGTAATTCTTTTTCTGATTTTAATATTTTTTCTTCTTTTAATCTATTATTATCAAAGTCAGAAACATTTTTATTTAGTACTCTATACATATTCATAATACATTCAAAAGCAGAATAAATACTTGATAAAGAATATAAATGAATTCCCTCATGCATTTCCCAAATATCATAGCTAACATGTATTTTTTCTTTGTTGGAATAGAAACTGTTTTCTATTTCTTCTTTTACAATATCTCCATCTTGGTCTTTTATTTCAAGCCATTGTTTTACATATTTTTTTAAGAATTCTACTGCTTTTTCACACATTTTCAAGTTGTCTTTTAAGAATTTTTCAGATTTTGTATATTTATAATGTTCATAAACACCATATACCACACTTGCTGTTTCATCTATTTGATATCCCCAACAAGGTGCTAATTTTCCATCTGTGTAAAATCTCTGTTCCCACATACCATTTTTACTTTGTGTGATTTTACAAAAATTTTTATAGAATTTTTCTGTTTCCTTTTGCATATTTAAAATATCCATTGCTTTTGTGATAAATACAGCATCTCTTGTCCAACAATATGCATATCTTCCACAATAATTGAAATTTTCGTCTACTTCTGGTGATGCAATAATTCCACCAGTCTCTTGATTTGTTAATAATGGAAATAATAAGATTGTACGATTGTAAATTTCCAATATTTTTTCTTCATAACTATTTTCTGGTTCTTTTAAATTTAATCCATTATGTGTTTTTACATATTTTCTCCAATAACTTCTGGTAACACTACTTTCTTTATTTAGGTCTTTTTTTCTTATTCTATCTATTTCATCTTCAATATCAGATATATTTTTATTTTCATCTACCATAATACAAATTTCAATTGTTTTTTTCTCATTAGGATGAATATTACCTATTTTATAACTAATACTTGAATCTTTAGACATTCCAATATAATCTTTATCATATATTTCTGTTCTTTTAATTGTCTCTTTGCTCCCATGAATTTGATGTTTATTAATTTTATAATCTTTTGCAAAAGTAGAAACCACAAAATCATGTGCATATTGAAACATTCCATTATCTATTACTTTACAGCTAACATGGTTATTTTCATTTGATAATAATTCTGCATGTATAAAAAATTCAATATCTAAATCTATTTTACTTTCATTTATAAATGTATATTTTTTTAATAATACATTATCTTCTTTTATTAATGCACAATCTGTTTGAAGAATTGTTAAATTAAAATATGTGTTGATAATTTCTGTATTTAAAACATTTGTATCTGTATCATAATATTGTTTATATACATTATTAATATCATTATGCAAGTAAATCAAATCAGAATTATTTACTTTTACTCCTGTATGAAAAAAATTCATATATTGTCTATTTTCTCTTGAGGGAAAATAAAGTCTTTGCAATTCTCCTTTTGAGGTATATGTTACAAGCATCTTTTTATTTCCTATAATTGCTTCGTTAAAATACTTATTTTCCATTTTTAATCTCATTCCTTTCCCAACTTATCTTAATTTTATTAACTTTGAGGATTTATCATTTTTTGCTAATTTTTAAGATTCATCATTCTTTATCCTTCTATAACATTTAGTATTTGTTTTTCTAAATCTTTTATTTTTTCATTAATTCTAAAAATATCTTCTGCTTTTAAATTATCATCTTGTAAATCTTGATTAACATATACTTCCATATCTTTCAATTCTTCTTTTAGAATTCCTAATCTTTGTAATATTTCTGATTTTATATTTTTATTAACTTTTCTTTTTATTTTATTTGTCATAACAATTTCGTCATTTAATTCATATGTTTCTCCAAATTCAGGAATTGTCACTCCTATATTTGCTTCTTCTTCTATCTTATTTGCTAATATTTCTTGTGATTCTGGTTCTCCATGTACTAAAAAGATATGTTTTGGTTTTTTTATATAAGAATAAATACTGTTCATTAATAATTCTTGGTCAGCATGACCAGAATATCCTTCTATATATTCTATTCTTGCATTTACTGCAATTTCTTCTCCAAATATTTTAACTTTCTTTTCTCCATTTACAATACCATATCCTAATGTTCCTGGTGCTTGATATCCAACAAAAAGGATTGTACTTTTTGGATTCCATAAATTATGTTTTAGATGATGTTTTATTCTTCCGACTTCACACATACCACTTGCTGATATAATTATACTTGGTGTTTTATCTTCATTTAATAATTTTGATTCTTCAGCAGTTTTAGTAAATTTTAATCCTGGAAATTCTAGTGGATTATCTCCTCTTACAATTTCTTCTTTTATTTCTTTATCAAATAATTCTGTATTTTCTCTAAATACTTCTGTTGCAGATATTGCCAAAGGACTATCTACATATACAGGAGCTCTCATAATAGTTTTATATTTTCTTCTAAATTCATCATCATCATATACTTCTTTTAATTTATTAATTTCATATAAGATTTCTTGTGTTCTTCCTACTGCAAATGATGGTATAACAACTGTCCCTCCATTATCTAATGTTTCTGATACAACATCTAAGAAAATTTGTGCCTTTTCGTCATTTCTCATATGAAGTCTACTTCCATATGTAGATTCCATAACAAGAAAGTCTGTATCTTCTATCATTGTTAATGGACTTAATAATGGAATATCATTATTTCCAATATCTCCTGTAAAAACTGTTTTTGTTTCTTTTCCTTCTTCTTTAACCCATACTTCTATAATACTAGAGCCTAACATATGTCCTGCATCATTAAATCTTACATGTATATCTGGTGTTATTTCAATTATTTGGTCATATTGAACAGGCTCAAATATTTCCAAACATCTTACTGCATCTTCTGCAGTATAAATTGGTTCTACTGGTTCTTCACCTTTTCTTTTTCTTTTTTTATTTTTCCATTCCATTTCTGTTTCTTGTATATGACCACTATCTGGTAACATTAATGTACATAAATCACAAGTTGCTTTATGTGCATATACTTTATTTCTAAATCCTTCATTATATAGTTTTGGTATTCTTCCTGAATGGTCTATATGTGCATGTGTTAAAAGCATAAAATCAATTTCTGAAGGATTAAATTCAAACTCTTGACTATTTTCCATTTCGTGTTCTGCTTTTCCTTGCCACATTCCACAATCTACTAAAAATCTCTTTCCAGCTCCTTCAACTAAAAAATTTGAGCCTGTTACTGTTTTGGTTGCTCCTAAAAATGTAATTTTCATATATAAACCTCCATTCGAGCAAATTTATGCTCTTAAAAACTTTAATTAAATATTTTTATTTTTTTATTTATTTTTATTTCTAAATCTTTTTTGTTGATGTTTCCAAAATCTTTTAATTCTATTCTTTCTTCAAATATTTCTTCATCAAATAATTGAAGATATAATTTATCTTTTTCCTTTATTAACTTTATATATACATCTTCTAATGTAATCATTCTAATTGTAAATATGTTTTTTAATATTTCTTCATCTATTTCTTTATTTTTTGAAATTATAGCTACTACTTTTAATTCTTGTGCTTTATCTAATAAAAATCTTCTAACTTCTTTTAATTCTTTTTGTAATGCATTTATTTCACTAACATTTTTTTCAAAATTGAATGGTAATAAAGAATAATATCTAAATTCATATATACAATTTAAGATTTTTAATTTTTCATTAATATTTCTTATTTTTAATTGATAACATTTTAAAAAGATTTTTTGTAGTTTTACAAGCATAGTTTCTATTTCTTTATTTACATCTTTTATTTCTACTAATTTTAAAAATTCATATTTTTGTTCTATTTCTTTTTTATAAGAAACAAATTTTTTAGGATTTAATAATTCATTCAGTTTTTCTAATTTATTTAATTTTTCTTCTCTTTCTTCTTTCATTAATTTTGATAAAATTCTTACACTAAATATTTTTTCTTTTAGTGGCAATTTTTCGTTTCTTTTAGAATATTCTTCTTGTAATAATGTTTTATCATTTACTGTTTCATCTATTATTTTTATAGCTTGTGTCAATTCCTTTTTTTCTTTAGATATCATTTCAATATATGTTTCTTTATTGCTGATTTTTTTTAATTTTTCTTCAATTTTTATTTTTTCTTCTTTAAATTCCTCTTTTTTCTTTGGATTATATTGCAATTCTAATAATACAGATAATTTTTCTATTATGTTTATTATATCTTTTTGATTTTTTGCTCCATATTTTTCTTCTAATCTATTTTTTAAAATTTCCATATAATCAATAATAAATTCTTTATTTTTTATCATTTTTTCTAAAAATTCTTGTCCTAATAAGATTCTTAAATTTTGATAAATTATATTATGTGTAATACTTTCAACTTCTTTATAAATTGTTGTCCATGAATATCCATTAAAATCTCTTAGTGGCTCTACTGTTTCAATATTATTTCCTATATTAATTAGATTTGATAATGTTTCTCCAATAATTGGATAATCTTTTTTGATAATTTCATCATTTTTGCTAATTTTAGCAATACAATATAACATTTTTCTTTCTATTGGATAACATATAATCCTTTTATTTTCTTTATCTACTAAAAAGGTTTTATCTTGTAAAATATTTTTTTCTTTAGAATTTATTTGACATATTGTTATGTTATCACAGTTTTCTTGTATTAGGTTAATCAGTCTTTCTATATATTCTTCTTTGCTCATAACATTTCGTTTTATTTTTTCATAATCTTTATAAGATGCTTCTATTTTATATAATATACTAAGAAGAAGATTTTTAGCATTTTCATCAAATGGCTTTTTTTCTAATATAATTTCAAGCTTACTATTATAATCTTTTTTTACTAATTTATTAAAAAGCTTTTCTTTTTTATTTTGCATACTCTTCTCCTTATATTTTTTTATGTAGCGATATCTGTATCTTTAGTTCCCATTTTCAGTTCATTCAATTTGTCTAATGTCATTAATACCTCTCTTGGTTTACTTCCTTGATATCCGGAAATAACTCCTCTTTCTTCCATTTGGTCTATAATTCTTCCTGCTCTTGCATATCCCACCTTAAATCTTCTTTGAATAAATGATGTTGATGCTTGTCCTGTTTCAACTACAGTTTGGATAGCATCCATTAAAAATGGGTCTGTATCATCATCTGATGCCTGTTCTTGTGCTAATTCTTTTTCTGTTTTATTACTGTTTTCTATACTTTCTAAAATATCTTCACTATATGTTGCTGTTCCATTTGATTTTACAAAATCTACAATTTTTTCTACTTCTTCATCAGATACAAATGCTCCTTGTACTCTCGAAGGTTTTGGTGCACCAGAAGGAAAAAATAGCATATCTCCTTTTCCTAATAATTTTTCTGCTCCAACAGCATCTAATATTGTTCTTGAATCTACTTGTGAAGATACAGCAAATGCAATTCTTGATGGTACATTTGCTTTAATTAATCCTGTAATAACATCTACAGATGGTCTTTGTGTTGCAATTACTAAATGCATTCCAGCAGCTCTTGCTTTTTGTGCCAATCTACAAATAGCTTCTTCTACATCTTTTGCTGCTACCATCATTAAATCTGCCAACTCATCTACAATTATAACTATTTGAGGAAGTTTTCCTACTCCTCCTTCTTTTTCAATAACATTATTATATCCTTTTAAATCTCTTACACTTTTGCTAGCAAACTTGTTATATCTATCATCCATCTCTTGAACAGCCCAAGCTAATGCGCCTGCTGCTTTTTTAGGCTCTGTTACTACTGGAATTAGTAAATGTGGTATTCCATTATATACTGATAATTCAACAACTTTTGGGTCTACCATTACTAATTTTACTTCACTTGGTTTTGCATTATATATAATACTTGTTATTATTGTATTAATACATACACTTTTACCAGAGCCTGTTGAGCCTGCAATCAACATATGTGGCATTTTTGCAATATCTGCTAATTGTGTGTTTCCTGCAACATCTTTTCCTAAAGCAACAGTTAATTTTGATTTATTTTCTTGAAATTCATTACTTTCTATTACTTCTCTTAAATGAACTGTTTCTTTTTCTTTATTAGGAACTTCTATACCAACTGCTTGTTTTCCTGGTATTGGTGCTTCTATTCTTATAGTTTCTGCAGCTAAGTTTAAGGCAATATCATCTGCTAAATTTGCAATTTTATTAACACGAACACCTTCTGCTGGTTTTAATTCATATCTTGTAATTGCTGGACCAACTGAAACATTTTCTACTTTTGCTGATACTCCAAAACTATATAAGGTTTTTTGTAATTTTGTTGCTGTATCTGTTAATAGCTTTGCTCCTCCTTTTAAACCTTTTGCTTTACTTTTTCCCAATAACTCTATTGGTGGATATTCGTAATGTTCATCTTCTACTATCATAGCATGTTCTAATTGAAGTACTTCTTTTCTTTTGTCTTCTTTCTTTTCTTCTTCTTGTTTAAATAAGTTATTTTCTATAACATCTGGTTGTATCTCTTTTTTACTATCTCTTGTCAGTGGCTCTAAATCATCATTTGAATGGTCATATTTTTTTAATCCTTTTACATTATCTACTTCATCTAATATTCTTCCACCAAAATTAATTTTTATTTGGTTATCCATTAATTCTTTGTCATTTTGTGCCTTTGCAATTTTCTCTGCTTTTATTCTGGCTCTCTCGGCCATTTTTTCTTCACGTTCTCTTTTTCTTCTTTCTTGTACTGTTTGTCTCATTTCTTCTTTACTTTTTTCTTGTTTTTCTTCTAATCTCTCTTCTCTCTTTGTCTCAATTTTTTCAACAAACATATTAATCAAATCAGACATATTAATTCCAAATGTAAATACTAGAAATACAACTGCAAAACCTATACAAAGGATAACTGCACCTATATCCCCTAATAATTTGGCAAGAGGAATAGCTGTCACTGCTCCTAGTACTCCTCCACCTTTGCTTTGTCCTCCTAAATAGTATGCATCTTTTACAACTTCTGATAGTTCTTTCGCAGATTGTAATTCACCACTAGAAATTTGTATAACACTAAATAGTACAGATAAGCTTACAATAAAAATTACATATTGAATTAATTTTGATATTAATGTATCTCTTTCTTCAGTTGCTAATTTAATTCCAATTGCAAAACTTCCAATAGGAAGTACATATTGCATAACTCCAAACATTCCTCCTAATATCTCATTTAATTTTACACCTACTACTCCAGATTTTGTATATATTAAAACAGCTAATAAAATACTTAACATTATAATTATGACTACTGCTAAATCTAATTTAGAAGCTTTCTTTTTACTTTTTTTATATCTTCTTTTTTTGGCCATTTCTATCATCCCTTCTGATTTGTCAACACAAAAAAATTG
Source organism: uncultured Clostridium sp. (assembly GCA_947364715.1). Classification (GTDB taxonomy): domain Bacteria; phylum Bacillota; class Clostridia; order TANB77; family CAG-508; genus CAG-269. The sequence continues at coordinate 15,160 of CANAUI010000028.1, read as the reverse complement.
CTATGCAATTTTTTGTGTGTAATGTGTTTTCATTAATTAAAAGTCAGAAATCAAAAGTCTTAATTTCTCTTTGACTTCTGAATCTGACTTTTGATTACTATTTTAATTCTCTTCTACTATTTTGTATTGTTTTTATTGTATCTTGTAATGAAATTTCCATTAGTTTTAATGCTTCTGACATATTTGTTTCTAATTTTTCTAATGTTTCTGTCATGATATTTTCTGTTGTTCCTAATAAACTATCTGCATACTCTTTTGTACCCTTTGATATTTCTCTTGACATTTCATTTGCTGTTTCTATAATTTCTGTTTTTTGCTCATATGCCTTTCTTGTAATTTCATGTTCATCAATCATTGCAATGATTCTATTTTCAGCTTCTTTAACAATTCCATCAGCTTCTTTTTGTGCTTCCACTAATATTCTTTGTCTTTCTTCTTTTACCCATTTAGCTTGTTTCAATTCATCTGGTAATTTCAAACGAATTTCTTTTATTAAATCTAACATTTCTTCTTTGTCTACAACACTTCTTGAAGAAAAAGGTAAATTCCTACTTCTTTCTAATAAATCTTCCAATGTTTCTAATAATGTAAAAATTTCCATGGTTTTGCCCCTTTCTACTAATTATATTCCTTTTAAGAATATAAGATATGCTCTTCCATATTTTCGTATATCTTTTATTTCACAATTTATGTTTTCTAAATCTTCTATTACTTTTTTACTATTATCTGTTTCTATAATTATCATTGCATTTTGTTTTAATAGATTTTTTTCTAGTAATAGTTTTACTGCTTCAGTCGCAAAATCGGTTTCATATGGTGGGTCTAAAAATACAATATCTACTTTTTCATTTATCTTATTTATCAAAACCTTTTTAAAATCTGATTGATGTAATTCAATATTTTCTAAAGCATGTGTCTTTACTATATTTTTTTCAATTATTTTACATGCTTCTTTAGATATATCACATAAGATAGCTTTTTTTGCTCCTCTACTTACAGCTTCAAGTCCTATTGCTCCACTTCCTGAAAATAAATCTAAAAAAATTGAATCTTGTATTTGATTTTGGATTATATTAAATAATGATTCTCTTACTCTATCCAAAGTAGGTCTCGTACTTTCTCCATTTAATGTATATAATTTTGTTCCCTTAGCTTTTCCTGATACAATCCTCATATTTAAACCTTTCTTTATTATTATCATTTTAAACCTTTTTCTTTTAAAGTCAATACTATTAATAGAAATGTAACATACATTTAACAGTTCTGTAATATTTTTCCCTAATTGTAATATTTTTCTCTTGTTTCCTACCTTTTTCTTTTCTTTTTATTGTTTTTTCCTAAATACATTGGAATGTATTTTATTGTATAAAAAAACTATCTAGCTTTATAGATAGTCTTTTGTAACATATTAATCATCTTTATTAATATCTTTTAATAATTCTAATTGTGAAATCAAAAGTGATTCCATTTTTGCTTTATATATATCAAATTGTTTTTTTACATCATCTAATTCTTTATTTTTTAATATGATTTGATTTTCTAATTCATCTGCTTGTTGTTTTGCTGAACTTTTTGCATTATTAATAATTTGTTCTGCCTGTTGTTTAGCTACATTTTTAATATCTTCTGCTGTCGTTTGTGCCATAACTAATGTATTTTGTAAAGTTGTTTCAATTGTTTTATAATGTTCTAAACTTCTATTTAATTCTTCTACTTGTTCTCTTAATTCTGCTATTTCTTTATAATTTTTTCCATATTCAGCTGTTAAATCATCTAAAAAGTCATCAACTTCTTCTACATTATAACCATTCATCATTTGTTTAGAGAACTTTTTATTTTCGATATCTAATGGTGTAATCATATTTCCTCCTTATAAAAAGGCACAAAGACCCCTCGACATTTTATACTAATTAATTCCATTATTTTTCAACCATGAAACTGACAATTTACTTTTAATTTCTTCTCTTGCCATTTCATTTGTAATTTCATAGTTTGATGGTGCTACTAAGAAAATAGAATTTGATACTTTTTGAATATATCCATCTAATGCATATACTCCACCACTTATGAAATCTACAATTCTTCTAGCTACATCTTTATTTACATATTCTAAATTAACAATAACAGATTTTCTTTCTTTAAGAAAACTACATATTTCGTCTGATTGTTCAAATGTTGTTGGTTGAGAAATAACCATTTTTATTGCATTTGTTTGTCCTTGTTGCATATTTACAATTTTATTATTGTTTTTTCTTCCAAATATTTTTCTATCTTCTTCCTCTTGTTCGCTTTCATAATCATAAATATCTTCATCTTCATATTCTTCTGTTTCAGCTGAGTCCATTCCGAATAGTCCCCAAACCTTGTCCATTAATGCTCCTGACATAAAAAACCTCCTAATTTACTTCATTTGTATTTATTGTACTAAGTATCTACTTTTTTTTTAATGTTGTCAATAGTTTTTCAAAATGTAATATCTTTTTAATATTTTTGTAATATTATTGTAATATTATTTTTCTACTTTTGTTAAATCTGGATTTATAATCACTTCATCATATAAACTAATTTTTTTATAAGAAATAATTTCTTCGTTTGAAAAACCTAATTCTTTTAATTGTTCTGTATCATATGGTTCTACAATAGAATATTTTTCTCCTTCTCTTTTGACATTTACTAATAATTTATTTAAATATCCTGCTCTATTTCTTACTACATATGATAAGTCATTTTGTTTTACAATTGCTTGGTTAGGAACTTTTAAACCTTTTTCACTCCACCAAATTAAATCAAATGAGATTTTTCTATAACTAATTAATTCTTCTACACCTTTCCCTATCTTTAATATTAATACTATATCATCTTCTTCTTGTAAAATATATGTAATCTCTGCTAAAACTTCTAGACCACTTGGCAATCTTACCTTTACTTTATTTCCTACTTGTGAATTTTTTGCTTCTTCAGTATTACTAATAGTTGCTATATAACAATATGTATTATCAATAATTTTGCCATTTTCTTCACTTGTTGGTACAATTTTTCCAGTTTTTAAATCTAAATTTTCTAAATATTTTTTTGTTAGTGTAGAAAAACATTCTTCAGTTGGTTTTAATACCTCTTCTTGCCCATCAACTTTATAAGATACAACACCACTTTTGCTTGATTTTACATATTCTGCTCCTGAGTTTAATTCTTTTTCATATTTTTTTCTTTCCTCAATTAATTGTTTTAAATATGACCCTTGTGGACTTAAATCTCCTGCAATATTTGCTTTTTTTGTAATCAATTCGTTAATTTGTTTTTTATATTCTTGTAGTTTTGTTGTATCATTAATTCTACTAATTTCTAATAATTTTTGGTCAATTTGTGTTTCTAAAGGTTTCATATCACTTGCAGGTAATTCTGTTTTATTTGCCATTACTTCTTGTATTTTGGTGTCTAACTCTGCTATTTTTGATTCTAAGTTTTTTTCATTTTTGGTATAATACCTAAATACAGCTTCATTAACAGCAACCTTTTCTCCCTCTGATTTTATCTTTTCCATTCCATTTTTATAATTTTCACCTTGTATAACTAATTCATCTCTTATCACATACCCAATATCTGTTTCTTCTGAATACAAAGTTCCTTCTTCCAAAGTAAAAATATCAGTAGGTTGTTTTATTAATAAATATATTGCATAAATAGTATATATAACTACTAGTAAACTAGCAATATAAATAAATATTTTTTTAGTAAACCTTCTTTTTTTCTGGTTGATTTTAATTTCTTTTTGTTTTTCTTTTTCGTCTAAAATTTCTTTTTTTGGTTGTTTCAATTTTACTATCATTCCTTTCATCAAGGTGTTTTCTTTTGCACACTTTTTATTGTATAGAAAACAATATGAAACTTTTTAGTTTCGCAACATAAAGTGAGGTTACAGTTCACAGCCAATAGATATTACTTTTTGAATTAATGACGAATGTACCGTGGAATAGATGTATAAATTATTAGTTTTAAATAACTGAGGAAGCGTGATAACGAGAGGCTCGGTTATTTAAAACTTAGAATTTATAATCTATGTAACAAGCCGAGGAGATAATGAAAAAAGTAATATCTATTGACTGTGAACTGTAACAAAGTGAGAATAAATAAAATTTTATTTTTAAAAGAAAATCGATTTTTATAACATTATATAGTAATATTTATTAAACTATATATGTTCTTTTTCTAAAATTTTATCTATGTTATTTGCTATCATATCTTCTGCATTTAACCATACTGTTTGTTTGTTTTTTCTAAACCAAGTTAATTGTCTTTTGGCATATCTTCTTGTTTCCATTTTGATTTTTTCAACCATTTCTTCTTTGGTTAAATTTCCTTCTAAATATTCTACCACTTCTTTATATCCCAATCCTTGCATAGCAGTTGGAAATGTATCATATTTTTCTAAAATATATTTCACTTCTTCAATTAATCCTTGTTCTATCATGATATCTACTCTTTTGTTAATTCTATTATATAGTTTTTGTCTATCCCAATCTAATGCATATACTTTATAATCATATTCTACTTCTTTTTTTCTTGATTCTATTTCCTGTTCTGTCTTTGTTTTTCCTGTTGAGTGATAAATTTCTAATATTCTTAATATTCTTTTTTTATCATTTGAGCTAATTTTCTCTATTGCTTTTTCGTCAATTTGTTTTGCTCTTTCATATAATACTTTTAATCCCTTTTCTTCTACTTCTTGTTCTAATTTTTTTCTATAGCTTTCATCTAGTTTAATATCTTGATATTCAATTTCATATATTAAACTATCTAAATATAGTCCTGTACCACCTACAACAATTGGAATTTTTTCTTTTGCAATGATTTCTTTTATCGCTTTTTTAGCATCTGTTTTATACTCTGCTACACTATATCTTTCTGTTGGCGAAACATATCCTATAAGATAATGTTTAATTCCTTGCATTTCTTCAATTGTTGGTTTTGCAGTACCAATATCCATATCTTTATAAATTTGCATAGAATCACAAGATACAATTTCACCATTTATCTGTTTAGCTAATTCAATTGATAATTTTGTTTTTCCAGAGGCTGTTGGTCCACATATTACAATTACTTTATTTTTCTGCATTTTGCACCTCATTATATATTTTTTTTACTTTCTAGCAAATTTTCTTTCAATATCATATTTAGTCATTTTAATAGCTGTAGGTCTACCATGTGGACAAGTAAACGGATTTGGTAAGGCCAATAATTTTTCCATTAGACTTTCTACTTCTTTTGGAGCTAATGCCATATTCGCTTTTACTGCTGCCTTACATGCGACAGTTGCTATAAATCTTTCTTCTTTTTCTTGTTTTGCTGTCCTTGCTACTGTATTAATTTCATCTAATGTTTCTAAAAACAATTCTTTTGTATCTAGGTCAATACAAACTGTTGGAACTCCTGTTAATTTAATTGTATTTTCACCAAATTCTTCTAACATAAATCCTGCTTTTTTGAACATTTGCATATTTTCTTTTGCTATATCCATTTCTTTATGTGTTAATGTAATGACATCTGGTAATAGTAATATTTGAGAATCTTTACTTGTTTCACTATAATAATTTTCTTTTACTTTTTCATACATAATTCTTTCATGTGTAGCATGTTGGTCCAAAATATACATTTCTTGTTCAATTTCTATAATAATATATGTTTTGAATATAATTCCGATAAACTTATATGTCGGTTTTTTATATTCTTCTATACCTTCAAATACAGAGATATTATTTTTTAGTATGTCAATAGCTTTTTCTTCATCTCTTTCTTCTACTTTTTCTTCTTGTATAGGTAATTTTCCAAATAATTTAGCATACATCTCATTAAAGTCATCTGTTATTACTTGAGGATTATCATTTAATTGTTCCATCTTTTCTTTAATTTCTTTGAATTCTTGTTTAATTTCTGTATCTTCTATTTTTTCAATGATTTCGTTCGTATTATCCACTATTTGTTCATCAATTGTGGATTTCTTTTCTTCTTGTGTATCATTTAAATCTATTTCTGTATTTTGATTATTATCTTTTACTTTCTCTGTTTCATTTATATTTGACTCATCTTCATTTGCTATATTTGCTTTATTAAAATCTTTTTCTATTTCATTATTGTTTTCTACTTGTTCTTTATTTATGTTATATTGTTCTTTTTCTTCTTCTAGTGTTTCTCCTAAATATTCTTTTTCTTCTATTGATTTGTCATCATCCTTTTCAAGCTTAGAAATTGATATATTTATATTTTTTTCTTTAATCTCTTCTTCTAAATCTTCTCTAATCTTTTTTAATTTAGCTAATATATCAGAAGTATCAATTGGTTGTCCAATATTAATTTTGTTCTCTTCATTATTTTTTGTATTATAAACATTTTCTACAATATTTTTTTCTGATTGTTCAGAATTGCTATGTATATCTTCAAGTACATTTGTCTTAATTTTGCTTTCTTCATTTGTATAATTTTCAATTTGTTTTTCATTTTGTTTTCTAAATGAAAATAACCCTTTTGCATCTTGTCTTTGTTGTTTTTCTTCTCGTAAATTTTTTAATCTTTCTTCAAATGTTAGTTCTCTTGCTATTTCTGTTTTTTCTTCATGAAGTGTATTTTCTGAATTTGCTACTAATTCAGTCTTTAATAAAGTATCTTTAATAGTATGATAAATTGCTTGGAATATCTTATTTTCTTCTTCAAATCTAACTTCTAATTTAGCTGGATGTACATTTACATCTACTTTTCCTGGGTCCATTTGAATATTTAATATGACAAATCCAAATTTTCCTATTGGAATTAATCCTTTATATGCTTGTTCTGTTCCTGCTGTTAAAGTTTTGTCTTTTATATATCGTTTATTTACAAAAAATAATTGGTTTGAACGATTAGAACGTGCTATTTCTGGTTTTCCAACAACACCTACTATATTTATATCTTCATATTTATATGAAACTTCTATAATTCCATTTGCAATATCTTTTCCATAAATACTATATATTACACTTTTTATGTCTCCACTTCCATTTGTTTGAATAACAGTTTTTCCTGTATTAATTAACTTAATAGCAATATTAGGATTTACTAATGCAATTCTTGTGATTACATCTTCAATATATCCTGATTCTGTATAGTCTTTTTTTAAAAATTTATATCTAACTGGTGTATTAAAAAATAAATTTCTAACTGTAATAGTTGTTCCTGTTTTACATCCTACTTCCTCTTTTTCTAAAACATTTCCTGCTTCTACAACTACTCTATAACCTATTTCTTGTTCTTTTGTTTTTGATACCATTTCTACTTTGGCAATAGCTGAAATACTAGCTAATGCTTCACCTCTAAATCCCATTGATGTAACTGTATTTAAATCATCTGCACTTCTTATTTTACTAGTAGCATGTCTTTCAAAAGAAATTTCTAAGTCGTCTTGTGCAATTCCTTTTCCATTATCACTTACTTTTATGTAAGAAATACCTCCATTTTTAATTTCTACTGTTATATTTGTTGCACCAGCATCTATTGAATTTTCTACCATTTCTTTTATAACAGATGCTGGTCTTTCTATAACTTCACCTGCTGCAATTTTATTAATTGTTAAATCATCTAATAAAACGATATTTCCCATTTTTTTCTATCCTTTCTTATGTTTTAAAGCTAGTTTAAAAGAATTTAAATTTGAACTTTTCTTTTTTCCTTAGTTTCTAATAACTTTGGTGCTATTATATCATTTTATTATTCTTTTTGTATAGGTTTTTATTAAATTTTTTTAATATGATAAACTTCTATTCTACACTTTTCAAGCTTGCTATCATGTCAATTTTCTTTAATGCAAAATAAGTCACAATATTAACAATAATTGAAAATACAAGTGTAATTACTGTTGCATAAAGATAACTAATTGGATTAATAATTTTTTCAAATCGTAAGATATTTATTTCACAAGTCCCTAAAATATAGAAATTTAAGAAATATCCTCCTACTAGTCCTAATGCAATCCCTATAATACTTAAAAGAATTGTTTCTCTAGTTATATAGTCATAAACTTCTTTATCATAAAATCCTAATACTTTTATTGTTGCTAATTCTCTAATTCTTTCACCTATATTAATATTTGATAAATTATATAATACAACAAATGCTAATAATCCAGCTGATACAATTAAAATAACTACAACATAATTTAGTGAACTCATTGTATCATCTAGCAATTTCATAGATGTTGTTGTTAAAGTAACTGTTGAAACTTCATCTTTTGCTATCATTTCTTGCATAAGCATTTCTTCTTGTTCTTCACTTATATTATCTTGAATTAACAATACATTTGTACTATAGTTTTCTCCAAATACTTCCTGATACAATTCTTTTGACATATATACATAATGACTAATATAATTTTGTGTTATTTCTTTTACTTTCACTTCTTTTTCTATGTCATCAGCATTTTTTATTGTTATTACATCTCCCATTTTTGCATTAATCAACTTTGCTACCTTGTCAGTTATAATAATTCCTTCTTCTGACAACTTCAATGTTTCTTCTGTTTTAGAATCTCTTAAATTTATCATTTTATTTATTTCTTGATTATTTTTTGGCACTATAATTTGAATTGTTTCACTATTATTTTCTTTTCCAACTGTTCCAGATTCCATGTATGTTTCTAGTATTTCTTGTATTTTTTCTTTTTGTTTTAATTCTTCTATATAATTATTTTTTTGTTCTTCTGTTAAAGATGTTTTTAAACTTAACAACATATCATAATGGTATATTTTTTCATATTGATTAGGTAAAATAGATGATATAGAATCTTTTATTCCAAATCCTACTAGTATTAAAGCAGTACATCCCATAATACCAATAATGGTCATTAAAAACCTCTTTTTATATCTAAAAATATTTCTTACAGTTACCTTTTGAGAAAATTTTAATCGTTTCCAAATAAATTTCACTCTTTCTAGTAATACTCTTTTGCCATATTTTGGTGCTTTTGGCCTTAATAATTTTGCTGGTGTTTCTTTTACATCTTTTAAAATAGTATATAATGTAGCACCTACAATACAAATATAAATTAATCCTAATCCAATTGAAGAGTATTTATGGTTAAATGATACAATAAATTCTGGTAAGGTATACATCATTTCATACATCTTCCATATTATTCTAGGCAATAATTGAAAACCAATATTCATTCCAATTATCCCACCAGTGATACAAGCCAAACTAGAATAAATTAAATATTTTAACATAATATGAAGTTTGTTATATCCTAATGCTTTTAAAGTACCTATTTCCTGTCTTTCTTCTTCTACCATTCTTGTCATTGATGTTAAAGAAACTAAAGTTGCAATTGCAAAAAATACAATTGGGAATACAATGCTCAAATTTTCTATACTTTCTGTATCTTGTATATAACTACTGTATCCTGTATTTTGTTGTCTATCTAATATATACCACTTTACTTTTTCTATTTCTACTACTTTTTCTCTTGCACTAATTAAATTTCCCTCTGCTTCTTGTATTTTTATATTAAATTCTCCTAATTTAGCCATTTCTGTATTAACTTTATCTATTAATTCTTGATATCTTGCATTTTCTCTTTCTTCTTTTATTTCTGCAATTTTGTCTTTTGTTTCTTCTACATATTCTTTATATTTGCTACTTCCTGTTTGATATTTATTACTATTTTGTAAAGTAATATAAATTTCTGTATATACTTGTGAATTTATATTTTCTTTATTTACATATATATAGTAATTGATATTACCTGTTCCTAATTTTGTATTTCCTCTTTCTCTTGATATATATAAAGGACTTTCTACAATACCTACAATTTTAAGTTCTGTATTTTTTAAATATTCATTTTCTTCCTCATTTATTGTTGTATTATTTGTATTTTCAGTTTGTATATTTATATACTCCCCTATATTTTTTCCTGTTCCTTTTAAAAAACCTTTTTCTACTACACATTCATCTATATTTTGAGGTAAATTTCCTTCTACCAAAACTGGTCCATTTACATCATCTTCACATAAAATTTTTGCTACAATTTCTTTATCATTTGTTTTTATCAATCCATCTTTACTGTATGTTCCATATACATTTTCAACATTTTCTATTTTGGACAATGCTGATATATCATTATCTGTTAACCCTAATGTTGATATAACTTCTATATCATATACATTTTGATTTTTATAATATGTATCAATAGAATTTACCATGTCTGGTGAAGATGCTCTTAGACCTGCAAAAAAACCTACACCTAATAATGCCATAAGTAAAATGGAGATAAATCGTTTATATGATTTTTTTATTTCCTTAAAAGTATCTTTTAGTAATGCTTTTTTTATTTTCACTTGCACCACCTCCAAAATGATATTTTTATTACCATTCTATATTTTCTACCGAAATTGGATTTTTATTAATTTCAATACTTTCTGCTGTTCCATTTTTAAATTTAATAATTTTATCTGCCATTGGTGCAATAGCTACATTATGTGTTATTATAATAACTGTCATATTTTCTTTTCTTGCTGTATCTTGTAATAATTTTAAAATTTGTTTTCCTGTTTTATAATCTAAAGCTCCTGTTGGTTCATCACATAATAACAATTTTGGATTTTTTGCAATTGCTCTTGCAATTGCTACTCTTTGTTGTTCTCCTCCTGACAATTGAGATGGAAAATTCTTCTTTCTATCTACTAGCCCAACTTTTTCCATAACATCATCTGGGTTTAAAGAATCTTTACAAATTTGGGTTGCTAGTTCAACATTTTCAATTGCTGTTAGATTTTGTACTAAATTATAAAATTGAAATACAAATCCAATATCTTCTCTTCTATATTTTATCAATTGCTTGTTTTTTAATTCAGCTATATTTTTTCCATCTACTATTACATCACCAGATGTTACACTATCCATTCCTCCTAGTATGTTTAAAGTTGTAGTTTTTCCTGCTCCTGATGGTCCGACAACAACTACTAATTCTCCTTTTTCAATTGAAAAATTTGTATTGTCTAATGCTTTTATTATGATTTCTCCCATTTTATATTCTTTACAAACATTTTTAAATTCTATATATGCCATATACTCTCCTTTTTCTTTTCTCTGTCTTATTTTATTATTTCATAAATAATATCATGATTTGTTTAATTTTTCAATTCAATTTTAGATATTCTAAACCTATTTTTTCATTAATTATGCTCATATACTTTTATTGTAGATAGATATTCTATAGACCTGAAAGAGTTTAACTCATGTTACTGTATTTATAGATACAATTTTAGCAATTTACTTATTTATATTTTCTAAAAAAAATGTGAAAATAAAATTTGTAAAATCATATTTCAAAGAAATATTACATTTGTTTAAATGGAATTTTGTTGAAAGAATTGCTTCAAGAGTTGACAACTTTATATTTAATTTAATAGTAGCACGAATGGGAAATTTAGAATATTCTGTACATGTTATATTAATTCAAATTGCAGATATATATGAGTCCTTTATTCAAGGTTTTGGAGATGGTATTACTATAAGTGTTGGAATTGCCTCTGGAAAAAAGGATATTAAATACATTAACAATGTAAAAATTGTTGCCAAAAAGATAATTAATTATGCTTCTGTAATTTTGCCATTTATTATATTAATAATTTCATTGGTTATTATGAATATATCTTTAAGATAACCAGAACTTCAATATATCTTCTTTAGAGTAATACCATTATTCCTATTAGGAACATATATAACCATGTCAGCAACATATTATTTTGCAATATTAAGAGGTAACAGAGACTTTAAATTTCTGGCAAAGAGAAATATCATTAGTTCTATTATAAAAATATTAGTTGCTACCTTATTATCTTATACATCTCTTGGTATTGTTGGTGTATGGATTGGATATTTAATATATGGAATAGTACAAAAATATTTATCTAAAAAAAGATATCAAAATCTGAAATATTAATAAGTTAAAAAATTAAGAGAGTTTAGTTTTTACTACTCTCCTAATTAAATTTATACATTAATAATTTTTTCTATAATATTCATATCTTCTATCTTATTAATTCCAAAACATTTTTTACCTAAATCTTTTATTGAAGCTCCTAGATGATACATTTCTTCATTGCCTATTACAATAAATCTGTCATGAAATTTGTTTGTTTTAGCAACTTTAAGAATAGGATATTCCTTATTAAATTTTTTGATGTCTAAATTGTCAATATTACTTTTATCAGATGTTAGTATAACTACTTCTACATTGTTTTTCTTTTTAGATAACATTTTTAAAACACTATCATCAATATAATTATCTATAATTAAGATTTTTTTATTTGCTTTTTTTATAATGTCTACAATGATGCTATATGCATCATAGATTTGTCCATCAAAAAATATTCTTTGCTTAATATTTTCCTCCCACATTTTGCTCAAAAAAATAATTCGATTAATCAACTGATATATTCATTATATAATAATCAAAATATTTTTAATAGCTATTGTATTTTAAACAGATGTTTTATATAATACTATCAAAAAATACGAGGAGATGAGATTATGAACAAAGACGAAATCGAACTAAAAAACAATGCTATTATACATAAAGATAATTCTTTAAATAGATTAGACTTGTCTTTCCTTAAGCATATAGAATTAAATGAATATAAGAAAAGTGATATATTAGCTTACTGGATACATGATTTTGCTGAATATCATGATGAGGAAAAAACATTTAATATTGCAAAATCTGGAATATATTCTCGTGGTGATGTTATTAAAGTAAATTTAGGTTTCAATATTGGAAATGAATTGGGTGGTCTACACTATTGTATTGTTTTAAATAAATATGATAATACAAAAAATGGGGCTTTAAATGTTATTCCCTTAACATCAAGAAAAGATGGAAAGAAATATGACTCTTCTTCTGTAAATCTTGGAAAGGAACTTTATAATGTTTTTCAAGATAAAATTCAAAAAGAAAAACAAAAATTACAGCAAATATTAGATGAATTAGAAAAGATAAAAGATGTACCTATTAACATTCAAAATATAATAGAAAAAGAAGGAAAATATATTGAAAAGATGGAACAAGAAATTTCTAAAATGAAAAAAGATAGTATTGCTTTAATTAATCAAATAACAACAGTTAGTAAACAAAGAATTTTCAAAGATACTGTAAGAAGAAATGTAAAAATATCTAGTGTTTCACTTGATTTAATTGATAAACAAATTATAAAGTTTTTCACGAAATAATAATATATAACTTAAAAAGGAGAGTTGCTAGAACTCTCCAAAATCATTTAGGCTCCCGTCTTACTACAAAAGTAGTAGAGGGTTAAGTTAAATATATTTTAACATATAATATTTAACTTGTCAAACTAAATTTGACATTAATATTGTATGTCATTTATTTGAAATATAAACATCATTTGAATAATTAAAAACTAAAAAACTAATATTTTTAATAATCATTCTATGTGGCTCAATATATGTAAGATTAGTTTTATCTAGTTTTCTAATACTACCATTGATAAAAGTAGGAGTAACTTTTGAAAACTCACATATAAATTTAAGTCTTTGTTTTAAACATTCCTCAAATTCTAGTTCTTGCTTAATTAGCTTACCAAATAATCCTCCCTTCTGTTGGAAGATTTTTTCATAAACAAAAAAATCAACCATTTTACTGATTGATTTTCATATCTATCTATTCTATAAAGTTCGAACAGATACGTCGTTGGAGCGTTTTAGGAGGTTATTTGCGAAAAATATGCCTATTTCTCATAGTGTTCCTCCCATACTTTGCTCAAAAAAATAATTGACTAATCAACTAATGTAAATATAAAAAACATTTGGAATATTGTTTTTGACTCACCATCAAATAAAAACTATCTCGATTTAGTAATACATCATCCATATAAAATATATCCTAATATTGAATATATAAAAACTATTTCTGATATAGGCTTATTTGCTATCATACAATATTTCATAAATAAAAAGAGTGATAATCAATAATATAATGTTTTAATAATTAAATAGTCTAGAGTCATTTAAGATTCCAGACTATTATTGAATGACTTAGAGCTTCGAAAGTTTTCTAAGTACCACTCATAAATATTATATTATAAAGTTATATTTTTTATACATTAAATCCCATTATTCTTAATATATCATTTATATCAATTGAATGTAAGCTTTCTTTTAGTTTATCAACTTCTTCATAAAATAAATTTTTAAATTCCTTAAACTTATCTTCATCTAACAAAATTTTCATACATTCTATAATCATATATATATTTGTAAAGTTGCCACCTCTTTTATAGTTTTTATCTATATTTTTGAAACTGATGTAATACTTGTTACGATAGCAAAATAGTCTATCTGAGTGTGCAGATATATTTCTTATCATTGTTAAGTTTACAAGTATTTGTTTTAGTAACTTGTCAGAAATTTTAAAATATTTACTTATATCTTGTCTATCATTCTGTTTAAGCAATCCATAGTACCTACTAATAACACCAAATGTTAAGATTTTAGTTAATACAAAAGGTGGAATAAAATTGTATGTATCTTTATAATGTTTAATTGCTGTATGTTTAGTATAGTTATCATTTATCTCTTTATTAATATTTTCAATTAAATTATTTTTAAAATCGTCATTAGCATTTTCATCAAAGTTCTCTATTTTTAAGTAGTCTTGAACACCATATTTTTCTGATAAAGTATTTGCCATAAGTGATTTTATTATAACTTCTATTTCTAAAATAAACTTTAAAAATATAGCTTTTATGTTTTTATCAAATTCATATAGAGCAAATATTTCTTCAAAAGTAACATTAGGTTTATAATTATTATTTTCATCTTTAAAAACATTCTTATATCCATTAACAATAGAATAATATGAGTATTTTTCTAAAATTCTTAATGTCTTCGCTTTATCGACTATAATCACATTTTTAGATATTAAATATTCAATTAATTGCTCATTAGTCTTATATTCTTTCAATGTTACCTCCAGATTATATAAAAAATGACTCAAGGCTTCGAAAGTTTCTTGAGTACCACTCAATATATTTATACCATATTTTCTATAATAAATCAAGGTTTTTCTCAGAAAAAAAGAGTAAAACTAAATTAGTATAATGTAATCATCTTACAAAATGGT
>CANAUI010000027.1 GCA_947364715.1 uncultured Clostridium sp. | reverse complement strand
AATAGGTTTATAGGTAAATCCTTTATTAAAAAACCTAAATATATTATACAAGGAAAAGTAAAAAATGATAAAAAAAATATATCAAAAATATAAATGTTTAATCTATATTATTTTAGGTGCAATCTTTATGTTTTTAATACAAATGATAGCTGGTAAAGTGTATCCATTTGGCGAAAAATCTATGATTGCAGGAGATATAGCAGGACAATATATTCCATTTTGGAGCTATTTTAAAAACTGTTTTTTAGGACAAGATTCTGTATTTTTTACTTTTGCCAAAGGATTGGGGGGAAATATGATAGGAGTATGGGCTTATTATCTTATGAGTCCATATAATATCATTTTCTTTTTATTTTCAAATCATTATATTACAGAAGCAATTATTGTTGTAACAGGATTAAAAGTTGTATCTTGTTCTATTACAATGTATTTTTTCTTAAGAGAAAAAGTAAGTAACAAATGGATTTTAGGAATTTTATCTTTAAGTTATGCTTTTTGTGGATATAGTATTACTTATCATATGAATGTTATGTGGTTAGATAATCTTATTTTATTACCACTTATGGTCTTAGGAGTAGAGAAACTAACAAGTCAAAATAAATTTAAAATGTATGTAATAACTTTAGCATTATCTTTTATTGTTAATTTTTATACAGGATATGCAACAGCAATTTTCACAGGATTATACTTTTTATATGATAATTTATCACAAAAAATTGAATGGAAAAAAAGAATAAAACAATTTTTAAACTTTATTTTATATAGTTTATTAGGAATTGGAATAGCAACAATTATCTTATTACCAGTTATCTTTACTCTAAAAACAGGAAAGGGAATTGGATTTTCAATAGATTGGGGAACAGCATTTTCTAGGAATTTTGAATTATTAAAATTAGGTGGCAAATTATTAATTGGAGCAACAAATGATTTAGAATTAGGAATATCTGGACTACCAAACATTTATATAGGATTGTTAAGTATTTTATTAACTGGAATTTATTTTTTTAATCCAAATATTTCAGTTAGAAAGAAAATTTGTAGTATAATATTTTTAGCAATTATAATAATTAGTTTTCAGACAAAATTAATTAATTTACTTTGGCATGGATTAAAAGAGCCAGTAGGTTTCCCATATAGATATTCTTTTATTTTATCTTTTCTAATTATTGCTATATCTGCAAAAGCATTAACAGAAGAGAAAAAGAAAATTAATTGGAAATGGATAATACCTATTATTGTAATATATATTGGAGTTATACAATTAATTAAAAAGCAGGAAAACACTTTCTTGCAAGAAAACTTAATTTATTTATCAATATTTATAATGATATTTTATGGAATTATGTTTTTATTACTTCAAAAAAGATGGAAAACAACATTTTTTTCTATATTACTTACAATAGTATGTATAACAGAATTACTAATAAATGCTATCTCATCTTTTAATGGAATAAATCATGATAAAAGAAATATTTATATGGATAAATTTAAATATTATAATACAATGACTACACAAGCTAAAGAATATGATAAAGACTTTTATAGAATGGAAAAAGAGAAGAGTTTCTTTTTAAATGATTCATTACAATTTAATTATAATGGTGTAGGACATTCAAGTTCAACTTTTGACCAAAATCAGCTAGATTTTATGAAGAAGATAGGATATAATTGGTATATGTTTTTTCCGTCTTATGGATTTGGTAATACTATATTAACAGATAGTATATTGGGAATTCGTTATAAAATAACAAAAGGATTAGTAAGATATTATGAACCAGTAAAAGAATTAGAAGATTGTACATTATATAAAAATAATTATCCTTTAAATATTGGATATCTTACAGATAAAAAAGTAGAACAAATAGATATAAATCAAAATCCATTTAAAATACAAACTGATTTATTAAACCAAATAGCAAATTCTAATTTAGAATATTTTAATGAAATTCCGATAGAAAACATTGAAATTGTAGGTATTACAAAAGAAGGAAATTACTATACAGGAGAAAAAGAAAAATCATATATTGAACTTACTTTTGATATTAGTAATGTAAAAGAGGAATTATACTTTTGGATTACAACTCCATATGCTTTAGATGGAAGACCTTTTAAAATATATCTAAATGATAAATATTATGATGAATATTTAGGAATGAATAAAAATGGAATTTTAAGAATTGATAATATAGAAAACAAAGATATATTAAAGTTAAAATTAGAATTTAATATAGATGATACTATTGAATTAGAAGAATTTTTATTAAAAGAATTAAATTTAGAGAATTTTGAAAAGATATATCAAAAATTAGAAAAGAATCAGTTACAAAATGTAGAATTTAAAAATAATACAATTAAAGCAACAGTAAATGTTGTAGAAGAAAACAGTAATGTATTTACAACAATTCCTTATGAAGAAGGCTGGACATTAAAAGTAAATGGAAAAAAAGCAAATGTAGAAAATTCAAATGGATTTGTAATATTTGAATTAGAAAAGGGAGAGCAACAAATTAAACTTTCTTATATTCCAAAAGGATTAAAAGAAGGAATGATTACTACTGGAATTTCAATCGTAATATTTATGAGCATTATAAATTATAAAAAATATAAAGAAAAAGAATAGGAGATAAAAAAATGAATATAAAAGAATTTATTAAGAAAAAAGAAATAATTTATTATTTACTTATTATATTAATTGCTTTATTAATGAGCTTACCATTAACAGTAGAAGGTTTTTTATCTGCTCCAGATGTTCATTCACATTTATCAAGAAATTATAATACAGTTCAAGGATTAAAAGATGGACAATTTCCACCAGTAATCGTATCAAATTTTTGTAATGGATTTGGTTATTCTTGGAATTTATTTTATCCACCACTTAGTACATATATATCAGCAATATTTAGACTAATTGTTCCAACTTATGTTGGAGCAATGAAGCTAAGCATGGTAGTGGCATTTCTAGTTTCTGGAATTACTATGTTCCAACTTGTAAGAAAAGTAACTAAAAATTCAGATATTGGTTTGATATCAGCTATTTTATATATGACAGCTAATTATTTTATTACAGATGTTTATGGAAGAGTGGCAATGGGGGAAGTATATGCTTACATGTTTTTACCAATATTGTTTCATGGGCTTTATAATATTTTTTATGATAAAGGAAAGAAAAATTATTTACTTACAATAGGAGCTTGTGGAATTTTGCTATCTCATAATATTAGTTCTTTAATGGCAGTAGGTATTTCTATATTATTTGTACTATTTAATGTAAAAAAATTAATTGACAAAGAAACTAGAAAACAAATTTGGAAACACCTTATAATAAATGCAATTTTTATAATTTTGATTGTGTTATTCTTTTATGTACCATTTTTAGAACAACAGAGAGCAACAGAATATGTAGCAATGCAAGAAGGTGGAATGTCAACTAAAGAATTTGTAAGTAATCATGCTTTACACATTTATCAATTAGTATTTGGGAAATTTCAACATGGAGGGTCTTATGGATTAAATCAAGGATTTGATAATGAAATGTTTTGTTCAATTGGATTACCAATTCTTATACCATTATTATTTACACCAATTGTAATAAATAAAATTTCAAAAGAGAAAAGAAATTTATATTGGTTTGTATTAACTATAGGTATTTTAACTAGTTTAATGGCAACTACAATATTTCCATGGTCTAAAATGCCATCAATTATCCTATTAATCCAATTTCCATGGAGAATGCTAATTTTATCTACATTTTTACTTTCTATTATTGCAGGAATTAATATTGGTAAATGTATAGAAAACCTAAAAATAGAAAAATTATTAATGATAATACTTGTTGTATTAATGTATAGTGGACAATATATATCATATGGTACAAGTTTTAATATTAATTTTGATGAACTTTATTTAGGTAAAACTGAAAAAATAGAAGAATTAGCAGGAGGGAATATATATTGTTCATCATTTGAATATCTACCAGTTAAAGCTAAAACAGAATATACTAAAAATAGAGAAAATGGTGTTATTATTCTCAAAGGTAATGCAAAAATAGAAAATGAGAAAAAAGAAAATAATAATATGTCATTTGAAATTAAAGAAATAGAAGAAGAAACAAAATTAGAATTACCTTACATCTATTATTTGGGATATGAAATTAATTTACAAGGTGAAATAATAAATTATGAAGAATCAGAACATGGATTTATTCAAATTACTATACCTAAAGGAAAAGAAGGAAAAGTAGAAATAAGTTATAAAGGAACTCTTTTAAGTAAAATTGCAACTATAATATCAATTATTGGTATTATGGGATTGACAGTGTATATTTTTATGGAAGAGAAAAAGGCTGAAAAATAATATATAATATACATTGTACAGAAATTTTCTGACGAAAATTTCGCACACGAACAAAGTTACGGAAAGCTAAAGAAGAAAGTTGAAATTATGTAAATATTAAGGCTTTCCGATTTGTTCCTTGGGAAAGGAATGAGATTAAGAATGAAAAAACTTTTTTTTGCAACACATAACTTAGACTTAGGTGGAATAGAAACTGCACTTGTCACATTAGTAAATTACTTATCAGAAAAAGGTTATGATATAACAATAGCATTAGAAAAAAAAGAGGGAGTATTTTTAAACAGATTAAGTAAAAAAATAAACCTGATAGAATACAATACAAATAATAGTAAAAGTATAGTATTTAGAAAAATATGTAATCTAATAAACAGGATAAAGTTTATTGTAAAATATAGAAATAAATTCGATTTTTCAGCAAGTTTTGCAACATATTCTTTAGCAGGTAGTTTTATGGCAAGAATAGCATCACAAAATTCAGCATTATGGTGTCATGCAGATTATTTAACATTATATCAAGGAAACAAAAAAGAAGTAAAAGCATTTTTTGAAAATATAAGTTGCGAAAAATTCAAACATATTATATTTGTATCAAAAGAAGGTACAAATAGTTTTATAGAAATTTTTCCAGAGTTAAAAGAAAAAACAATTACCTGTAACAACTTAATAAATGGGAAAGAAATAATAGAAAAATCCCAAAAAGATATAATAGAGGAAGATATACAAGAATTATCTAAAAAGGAAATTCCAGTTTTTTTAAATGTAGGAAGACATGATGAAAGACAAAAAAAATTGACAAGAATTATAGAAGCATGTAAAAAACTAAAACAAGAAAATAATCAATTTAAAGTTTTATTTATAGGAGATGGACAAGACACAAAATTATATCAACAAAAAGTAGAACAATATGAATTACAAGATACAATTATTTTCTTAGGAAGAAAAGAAAATCCATATCCATATTTTAAAATTAGTGATTGTATTATTTTATCTTCTGAATATGAAGGATATCCAGTGGTATATTTAGAAGGATTTGTATTAGGAAAACCAATAATAACTACAAAAGTATCTGATTATGAACAAGTAAATAATGGTAGAGGAATGGTTGTAGAAAAAAATATGGAATCTTTATATATAGCAATGAAAGAATTTATACAAAATGGATATGAAATAAAAGATAAATTTGATTATGAAATATATAATGCTAATATATTAAAAACATTAGAAGAAATTATGTAAAACAATAAAAGAAAGATGGAGAGAATATTGAAAAAGATAAGTATTATAATTCCAGCATATAATGCAGAAAAAACACTAAAAAAATGTATAGAATCTGTTTTAAAACAAAAAGATGAAGATATAGAAATTGTTATTATTAATGATGGAAGTACAGATAAAACAGATAAAATTGTTCAAGAATACAAAGAAAAAGACCCAAAAACTATTTCATATTATAAAAAGAAAAACACAGGTGTAGCAGATACAAGAAATTATGGGATTAAAAAAGCAAAAGGAAAATATATCTTATTTTTAGATGCAGATGACTATTTAGATATACATTTATATGGTTTAGTAAAACAATATATGGAAAAAGATATTGATTTAATTAAATTTAAATTACAAAGAGAAAATCAAAAAGGAAATGTTATAGAAACAGTAAATGGGCCTATATTTGAAGATAAAACAGGAGAAGAAGGATTTGAAAAATTATATTCTACAGATGTTTTATTAGATTCTCCTTGTATATATGTAATAAAAAAAGATATATTTATTAAAAATAAATTAGAATTTATGGTAGGAACAGAACATGAAGATTTTGGACTAATGCCATTTGTAATAGTACTTGCAAAAACAATGATTTCTATCAATTTTTATGGATATCATTATGTACAAGTAGAAGGAAGTATTACTAGAAATGACAATTATGAAAAAACTAGAAAAAAAGCAAATGATGCTTTAAAACAATATGATGAAGCTTTGATAAAAATCCATAAATACAAATTAAATAAAAAAACTGCCGAAACTTTAAAAATTTATTATACAAATGCTATTTTATTAAAAATAGAAACCTTAGAAAAAAAAGACCAAAAAGAATATATAAAAGAAATAAGAAAAAGAAAAATGACAAAAAATATAAAAGCAAAAAATATAAAACAACTAGCAAGAAAAGTAATCTTAAGTGTAAATATTAAAGGATATTTAAGTTTAAGAAGAAAGGTAAAATTATGATAAAAGTTAGTATAATTGTTCCATTTTATAATGTAGAAAATTATATAGAAAAATGTTTGCAATCATTAGTAAATCAAACATTAGAAGATATCGAAATTTTACTTGTTAATGATGGCAGTCAAGATGGAACAGAAGTGATTGCAAAACAATTTGTAGAAAAATATCCACATAAAATTACATATTTAGAAAAAGAAAATGGTGGATTATCAGATGCTAGAAATTATGCTATTCCATATGCTAAAGGTGAATATATTGCCTTTTTAGACTCTGATGATTATGTTGAAACAAATATGTATGAAGAAATGTATAATAAAGCAAAAAAAGAAAATTTAGATTATGTAGAATGTGATTTTTTATGGGAATATCCAGATAAAATTCTAGTAAGTAAAGGAAAACAGTATAACAATATAAAAGAAATGTTTATGTATACTAGAGTTGTTGCATGGAATAAATTAATTAAAAGAGAAATTATAAACAATAATAATTTGGAGTTTCCTAAAGGATATAGATATGAAGATGTAGAATTTTTCTATAAATTATTACCACATATAAAAAGTTACGGAATTGTTCAAAAACCATTTGTCCATTATATACAAAGGGAAAATTCTATTTCTAATGTGCAAAATACAAGGACAAAAGAGATTATTGATATTTTAGAACATGTTATTAAATATTATAAAGAAATAGATTTATTTGAACAATATAAAGAAGAAATAGAATATACCTATGCAAGATATATCTTATGTAGTTCTATGCTTAGAATGGTGATGATTGAAAATGAAAAAGAAAGAAAAGAAATTATTAATTTATCATGGGAATCATTAAATATACAATTTCCAAAATGGAAAAAAAATAGTTATTTACAACAAAAAGGATTAAAAAATGTATATATGAGAACAGTAAATAATATTACATTAAAACTGTATACAGCTTTGGCAAGAATTAAATTGATTAGAGATAAATTACAAGAGAAATTTGTTTAATGAAACAAATTGAGTACGATTGGAGTATTGTTGTGCCTTGTGAAAGGAATGAGATTAAATATGAAAAAAATTATATTTGGAATAACTAGTTTAACAGTTCGGAGGAGCAGAAAGAGTATTAGTAGATGTAGCAAATAAATTAAGTAATAAATTTGACATTACAATATTCACTATTTATGGAAAAGGTGAATTAGAAAAAAGTCTAAATAATAATATAAAAATAAAAAAAATATTTGACAAATCATACAAAGAATTAAGTAAGTTTGAAAAAATAAGTATACCTCTAAAAATATTGTTTTTTCAAAAACAATATTATAAAAAATATATACAAGGTGAATATGATAAAGAAATAGCATTTTTAGAAGGACCAATTACAAGATTATTTAGTACTAAAAATAAAAAGACAAAGAAAATTGCATGGATTCATAATGATATTTCAAAAGTGTATGGAAATAATGTTAGAGCAAAAATTAAGTTAATGATAGATAGAAAAATTTATAATAAATATCAAAAACTAATATTTGTTAGTAAAGATAATAAAAAAGCATTTGATATACAATATCCAAATATGAAACCTATAGAAGAGGTTATTTATAATTATACAAATGCTCAAAAGGTAGCAGAAAAATCAGAAGACACAATAGATTTTTCATTTGAGGATAAACAAATAAATTTTTTAACAGTTGCAAGATTAGTAAAACAAAAAGGAATTGATAGATTAATTCATATTCACAAAAAATTAATAAATAACAATTATAAAAACAAATTTTATATTATTGGTGAAGGACCAGAAAGAAAAATGTTAGAAAATCTAATTAAAGAAAAGCATTTACAAGAAACATTTTTCTTATTAGGCTCAAAAGAAAATCCATATCCATATATGAAAAAAGCAGATATTTTTTGTTTATTATCTAAATTTGAAGGTTATGGCATGGTTTTAGAAGAAGCAAAAATTTTAAATAAACCAATTATCATTACAAATACAGCAGGAAGAGAAGCAGTAGAAAATTACAAAAATTCAATTATTGTTGAAAATAACGAAAATGAAATATATAATACATTAAAATATGTAATAGAAAATAATATAAAAATTTTAAGTACAGAAAAAGAAGTTTACCATAATGAAAATATTATACAAGAATTAGAAAATCTGTTAAAGGAAGAGTAGCCTGAAATATAAAGTTTTTTACTTATTAATAAAACCTTTAAAGTGAAATGAGGAATGAGATTTAATATGAAATTATCGATTATAACACCAACATATAACAGAGCAAACATGTTAGGAGATTTATATAAAAGTATTGTTAAAAATATAGAACAAAATCAAGAAGTACAACAAAATATGGAAATACAATGGTTAATAATGGATGATGGCTCAACAGATAATACAATGGAAGTCATAAATCAGTACATAAACGAAAAAAAGCTAGAAATACAATATGCTAAGCAAGAAAATCAAGGAAAAATGTCTGCTATAAATCATATGGTCAAATATGCTAATGGAGATATGATTATAGAATGTGATTCTGATGATATGTTTTCAGATAACGCATTTTATAATATATTACAAGCCTATTATGAAACAAAAGAAAGAAAAGATTTATATGGATTATGTTTTTTAAAATATGATTTAAAAGAAAAAAATATTGGAAATCTTTTTAAAAAAGAAGAAACAACTATGTTTGATTTATATTTTAAAGAACAAGAAGATGGAGAAAAGGCACTTGTATTTTTTACAGATATTAGAAAACAATATCAATATAAAATTGAAAAACATGAAAAATTTTCAACAGAAGCTAGAATGTATCATGAAATGGATTTAAAATATAAAATTAAATGTATTAATAAAGCAATTATGATATGTGATTACAAAGAAGATGGATATACAAAAAATATTAAAAAAATTTTTAAAGATAATCCTTATGGATATTTTGAATATTTTAAAGAAATATTAGAAAAACAGAATATGTGTGGAGTTCCATTAAAAAAGAGGATATATGTTATTAAGCATTATATTTTATTTAGTTATTTAATAAAACAGTATAAAATAAAACATGTGAAAGGATTGAAAAATAAAATATTATATATAATATTATTAATTCCTGGAATGATAAAAAGTTATTATTTTAATAATAAATAGCAATATTCTTTACAACCAGTATATTTACTGTTATAATTAGAAAGTAAAGGTTAAAAAGTAATTACAATTTTCTAACCAGTTTATGCCTTGAGAAAGTAATGAGATTAAATATGGAAATAATAGAACTAAAAAATTAAAAGGGAGTGAATTTTATGAAAAAAATAACTATAATTATACCAGCATATAATGAAGAAGAATCATTACCACTGCTAAATGAAAGATTAGAAAAATTAATGGATTCCATGAAAGATTATGAATTTGAAATTTTATTTGTAAATGATGGAAGCAAAGATAATACCATAAATATAATTAAAGAATACAGAGAAAAAGATAATAGAATATGTTATGTGGATTTTTCAAGAAACTTTGGAAAAGAAATAGCAATGATAGCAGGTTTAGATTATGCAACAGGAGACTGTGTGATTTTTATGGATGCAGACTTACAAGACCCACCAGAATTAATTCCAGAATTAGTAAAATACTGGGAAGAAGGTTATGATGATATTTATGCAAAAAGAAATTCAAGAAAAGGAGAAACTTGGTTAAAAAAATTTACATCAAAAATGTATTATAGAGTTTTACAACATTTAACCAATGTACCAATACAAGAAGATACAGGTGATTTTAGATTATTAGATAGAAGATGTATAAATGCATTGAAAAAAATGAGAGAATCACAAAGAAATTCAAAAAGTATGTTTAGCTGGATAGGTTATAACAAAAAAGAAGTATTATATGATAGAGACCCAAGAGTAGCAGGAAAAACAAAATGGAATTACAAAAAATTAGTAGATTTAGCAATTGATGGAATTACATCATTTACAACATCACCACTTAGAATATCTACATATATTAGTATACCAACATTTATTGTTTTGTTTGTATATTTTGTATATGTGATTATAAAAGCTATTGCGACAAATACAATGATTCAAGCATATCAAGCAATTATATTATTAATCCTATTTTTCTCAGGAATACAAATATTATTATTTGGAATAATTGGAGAATATTTAGGAAGAATCTTTAATGAAAGTAAAAATAGACCACTATATTTAGTAAATGAATATAATGGAGAAAAAGAAATGAATGAATAAAAAAATATAAAATTTAGTTGTTTTATATATAATAAAATAGAAAGAAAGGTTAAAAAGGTGAAAAAATGATTATTAATAAACTAGAAAATATAAAATAAGATAATAGTCATATTTTAGAATGGTTTATTAATAATGCAAATTTTTTAACTAATACATTTTTTAAAATAATATATGTTTTAAAAAATGATATATGTATGCCAAACTTCTATATTATAGGAAGTTCGGAGAACTTTCCTATAATAAAATAATAAACTCCTTCTTTAATATGATTAAAGGAGGAGTTTTTATGATATTAGAATTAAAAAATATTTCAAAACATTATGGAGATAGAAAAATACTTGAAATTGAGAATTTAAAAATATATGAAAATGAAAAAATAGGGATTGTAGGTCAAAATGGTTCAGGAAAGACAACTTTCTTAAATATTATAGCAAAAAAAGTAAAACCAGAAATGGGAGAAATTATTTACAAGCAAAATGTTATATATTTAGAACAATTTGAAGAAATTAATTATAACAATAAAAATTTAAGTGGAGGAGAGAAAAAGAAAGAAGCATTTTATAAAAAAGTATTAAATAAAAATGGAATCTTATTATTAGATGAACCATCAAGTAATTTAGATAGAAATGGAATTAATTATATTGAAAAAGAATTGAAACAATATAAGGGAACTATACTTATTATATCTCATGATAGAAGTTTATTAGATGAAATTTGTACATCAATTATTGAAATAAAAGATGCAAAAGTAAAAAAATACGAAGGAAATTATTCAAAATATAAATTACAAAAAGAGGCAGAAATAAAAAGAGAAGAATTTGAATATATGCAATATATAAATGAAAAAAATAGGTTAGAAAAAGCAATTTATGTTTCTAAAAATACATCAAAAGAAATAAGAAAAACACCAAAACGAATGGGAAATTCTGAAGCAAGACTACATAAAAGAGAAGCTGAAAATATAAGAGAAAAACTAGAAGGCCATACAAATGCATTACAAACTAGATTAGATAAATTACAAGTAAAAGAAAAACCGCAAAACAATCAAAAAATATATATGAAATATCAAACAGAAGAAAATATAAAAAATAAAATTGCAATAAACATAGATAACTTAAATCTGAAATTTGGAGATAAAACAATATTTGAAAATGTAAGTTGTGTTGTAAAAACTAATCGAAGAACAGCATTAATAGGAAAAAATGGGGCTGGAAAAACAACTCTTATAAAGCAAATTATAAATGAACATTATAATATAAAGGTAAATCCAAATATAAAAATAGGTTATTTTTCTCAGGATTTTACAAATTTAGATTTTAATATAACTGTATTGCAAAATGTGATGAAAGATACTAATAAATCTGAAAAGATTGTAAAAAATATTTTAGCAAATCTTTTATTTAAAGATAAAGATTTAGAAAAAAATATAAAAGGTTTAAGTGGTGGAGAACGTGTAAAAGTATCTATTGCTAAGACATTGGTATCAGATAATAATTTACTTATATTAGATGAGCCTACTAATTTTTTAGATATAGAATCTATTGAAAGTTTAGAAAACTTGTTAAAACATTATAATGGAACAATTTTATTTGCTACACATGATAAAACATTTATTGACCATATAGCAACAGATTTATTGATTATAAAAAATAATAAAATCGTGGATTATGAAGGGAATTATTCTTCATATTTACAATATGAAACAGATAAAAGTAAAAAACAACAAAATCATGTTGAAAATGATAAATTGTTATTAGATTTTAGATTATCACAAATTACTTCAGAATTAGCAGTGATAAAAGATGACAAAAGAAAAAAAGAACTTGAAGAAGAGTTTAATAAATTGATTAAATTGAGAAAATAAGAAAGGTTGCATTTTTTAAGTGAATATCTTGAAATATTATAGCAAGTTGGATATAATAACCATATAATAAATATGAAGAAGAGAGGTAATTATATGGCGAATATTAATTTAAATTTAGCAGATACAGGAATTACACAAAAAGCAATTCTAACATACAAAGAACAAGTAGAAAACATACATAAGGATTTACATAAAAGAGCAAATAATGAAAAAGATTTTGTTGGATGGCTAGAATTACCAACCAATTATGATAAAGATGAATTTGCAAGAATAAAAAAAGTAGCTAAAAAAATAAAAAAAGAATCTGACATCTTAGTTGTTATAGGAATAGGAGGCTCTTATTTAGGGGCAAGAGCTGTTATAGAATCATTAACTAGTTCATTTAACAATATGTTATCTAGTAAACAAAGAAAATTTCCTCAAATTTTATATGTAGGAAATAATTTAAGTCCAAATTATATTAATGAACTAATTGAATATATTGGAAACAAAGATTTCTCTGTAAATGTAATATCAAAATCTGGAACTACAACAGAACCAGCTATTGCATTTAGAATTTTCAGAGAAATTCTGGAAAATAAATATGGAATTGATGAAGCAAGAAGTAGAATATATGCTACAACAGATAAATCAAAAGGAGCATTAAAAACATTAGCAGAGAATGAAGGATATGAACAATTTGTTGTTCCTGATAATATAGGTGGTAGATATTCTGTACTAACAGCAGTTGGTTTATTACCAATTGCTGTAGCAGGAATTGATATTGATAAATTAATGATTGGTGCTAAAACAGCACAAGACAGATATAATGATTCAAATTTAAAATATAATGAATGTTATAAATATGCTGTAGCAAGAAATATTTTATATAAATTATATAAAAACACAGAAATTCTAGTAAATTATGAACCAAAAATGCATTATTTTACAGAATGGTGGAAACAATTATTTGGAGAAAGTGAAGGGAAAAATCAAATGGGAATTTTTCCAGCAGGTGTTGATTTTACAACAGATTTACATTCTATGGGACAATATATTCAAGAGGGAAGAAGAAACTTATTTGAAACAGTTGTAAGTATAAAAACACCAAACTCAGATATAACAATTAATCCAGATGATGATAATTTGGATGGATTAAATTACTTAGCAGGAAAAGGATTAGATTATGTTAATAAAAAAGCAATGGAAGGGACTATAAAAGCACATGTATCAGGAGATGTGCCAAACATCGTTATAGAATTAGAAAAACTAGATGAGGAAAATATAGGAGAATTAATATATTTTTTCGAAAAAGCTTGTGCTATGTCTGGAATGATATTAGGTGTTAATCCATTTAATCAACCAGGAGTAGAAGAATATAAAAAAAATATGTTTAAATTGCTAGAAAAACCAGGATATTAAAAATATAGAATACTATATTAATGATAAAATAAAAGGCAAATTTTAATAATATAGTAAGTTATACTAAATCGTTCCAAAATGGAACGATTTAGCACGTCCCTATAAATCAGTTATTTGCAAGGAGGA
This sequence comes from uncultured Clostridium sp., assembly GCA_947364715.1. Classification (GTDB taxonomy): domain Bacteria; phylum Bacillota; class Clostridia; order TANB77; family CAG-508; genus CAG-269. The sequence goes on along the minus strand of CANAUI010000027.1, from coordinate 10,042 downwards.
AAAAACATGATATATAAAGAAAAATTTAAGATAGGATTAAAAGATATATGGGCGAAAAACGAAGTAAGCAATATTGCTATTTTAGAATATTTAGAAGATATTTCAGCATATCATTCTGACAGTATAGGAATTGGAATTAATACAACAGAAGAAACACATTTAAATTGGTTATTATTAGATTGGGAACTAAAAGTATTAAAAAGACCTACATATGGACAAGTATTAGATATTAATACATGGTCTAGAGGAATAGAAAAATTTTATGCATTTCGTGATTTTGAAGTATATGATGATGAAAATAATTTATGTGCAATTGCAACTTCAAAATGGTTATTAATAGATAGTAAAACAGAAAAAATAGCAAGAGTGGAAACCCAAATTGCAGATAGATATCAATCAGAAATAGAGAAATCAGTTTTTGGAAATAAAAAAATTGAAAAAATAAAAGAGCCAAAAGAATATATAAGTGAAATGATTTATACAACTAGAAGAAGAGATATTGATGTTATTGGACATATGCATAATTTGTATTATTTATATTTAGCTTATGAAGCTTTGCCAGAAGAAGAATATAATAAAAGACCATTTAATTATATTAAAATACAATATAAAAACCAAATTAAATTTGGAGAGATTGTAAAATGTAAATATGCAAAAGAAAATGGAGAAAATATAGTAACTATTAAGAGTGAGGATGAAAAAGTATTACATGCTATTATAAAAATATACTAAATCATAATATGACTGTGAATCGTAATATAATATAAACTTTTTTCTTGTATATTTAAGAGAAACCATTGTCTTGTAATTGTATATGTAAAAAAATAATAAAAAATGTTGAAAACAGTTATAATAATATGATATAATACAATTCAGTTTTTAAGAATAAGGGAGGAATAAAAATGAGAGAAGTTTTAAGAAAAACAAAAATTGTAGGAACAATAGGACCAGCAAGTGAGCACAAATTAAAAGAATTAATTGAAGCAGGATTAAATGTTACAAGAATTAATTATTCACATGGAAGCTGGGATGAACAAGCTGAAAAGACAGAAGAAATTATCAAACTAAGAAAAGAAATGGATGTACCAATAGCTTTATTATTAGATATGCAAGGACCAGAAATCAGAACAGGAATGCTTGTTACAGGTAAAAATGAAAAAATTAAATTAGAAGATGGACAAAAATTTACATTAGTTAATGAAGATATTGTTGGAGATAAAGATAAAGTATCTGTTTCATACAAAAATTTATATCAAGATGTAAAAATAGGTGCTAAAGTATTAATAGATGATGGAGCAATTGAATTAGTTGTAGATGAAATTGTTGATAAAGATATTGTATGTACAGTTGTACATGGTAATGGTTTAGGAAGTAGAAAAACAATTAATTTACCAGGAACAGCAGTACGTTTACCAGCTTTAAAAGAAAAAGATATTAATGACTTAAAAACAGCTTGTGAACATGATTATGATTATGTTGCTATGTCTTTTGCTAGAAATAAAGATGATATTGAGCAAGTTAGAAAAGTATTAGACGAAAATGGAGGAACAGACATAAAAATAATTACAAAAGTAGAAAATGTAGAAGGTTTAGAAAACATGGAGGAAATTGTAGAAAATGCCGATGTTCAAATGATTGCACGTGGTGACATGGCAACAGAAACAGATTTTACAGAACCACCAATTATGCAAAAAAGATTTATAAAATTATCAAATAAAGCAAATAAACCAGCTATAACAGCTACTCAAATGTTAGAAACTATGACATATAATCCATTACCAACAAGAGCAGAAGCAAGTGATGTTGCAAATGCAGTATATGATAGAACAAGTGCAGTTATGTTATCAGGTGAATGTGCTATGGGTAAATATCCAGTAGAATGTGTTGAAACAATGGTAAAAATTTCTAAAAGAGTAGAAAAAGAAATAGATTATTGGAAGAGATTTAGAAACAATGAAAATATTGATTTATCAGACTTTGAAACAGCAGTTGCATATTCAACATGTGTAAATGCGATGAACATGAAAACAGATGCAATTATTTGTTATACAAATTCTGGAGATTCTGCAAGAAAATTATCAGGATTAGGAGCTGGATGTCCAATATTAGCTATTACAGATAACAGAAGAACATTTAATCAATTAGCTATTGTATGGAATGTAACACCTATTTATGTAGAAAAACAAGAAAATATAGATAAAGTTATCGAACTAGGAATTGAAAAAATTAAGCAAAAAGGTATATTAGAAAGTGGAGATAAAATAATTATATCAGGTGGACCAAAAGCATTACAAAATGTTTCAGATAGTAAAGTTATAGGAGTATATGCAAAAATATAAAAGTAAGAAAGGCGTGCATTAACGAAATCAAAGATTTCGATGCACACATGTGAAGACTATAAAAGTCATATTATTGTAAATTACAATAACAAAAATCATTGAAAATACATATGTAAATTCAATGATTTTTTTGATTTTTTATTGCTATTTTTCTACAGTAAAAATTACAAACTAAAACTATCAGGTAATAAATCTAATAATGTTTTTTTACTAATTTTATCATTATCATAATACATATAAATTTCAAAGTTTTTATCACAAAATTCAGACATAAATTGTCTACAATATCCACAAGGAGAAGTATATTGGAATTCTTCTTTTCCTCCTAATACTAAAATACATTCAAAATCTTTTTCACATTCAGAAATTGCTTTAGCAAAAGCAACTCTTTCTGCACAAATAGACATAATTCCATCATTTTCAATATTACACCCAGAAAAAACTTTTCCACTTTTAGTAAGTAAAGCACAACCAACTTTATAATTAGAATATGGAACATAGGCATGTTCTCTCGCTTTTTTAGCAGTTTCAATTAATATATGTAAGTCCATCATTTTATTCCTCCTTTTAAAGCAATATATCACAAAATTTAAAAATTTACTATAAAAAAGTAAAATTTGTATACAATTTAATAATCAAAATGTCAACCTTTTTCGTTACTATACATATAATGTAACAAAAGGAGGAATTTTAATATGTTTAGTAGAAGAAAATGTTATTGTATGAACAACAATTATTCAAATAATACATGTGAAATGCAAAATGATATAATGGAAACAAAATGTAATAATGTTGTATCATATGAAGAAAACTCAAATAGTTGTGATTGTGGTTTTGATGAAGAACAAAGCGTATTTCCAGAAAATCCAATGTTAGCACAAAGTTATGTTCCAATTCAATATATGGATAGAACATTTAAACCATGTGTAGGACTAAAAATGGGAACAATCTTTCCTGAATTAGTAAGTCCATATTCACCATGCCAATCAATGGAAGAAATTAACTATATTGCAATGACAAATGAAATAGGAAAGGGGTGCAACAAATGTCGATAAATCAAAATAGAAATTGTAATTGTGAATGTGAAGAAAATGAAATGATGTGTTGTAATAAAATGCAAGATGTAGAAAGAGTAGTAGATTGTGATGAGAGAAGAGAAATGGCTGAGCACATTAGATGTCTTGATTTTGCAATAACAGAATTAGCTTTATATTTAGATACACATCCAAATGACCAAAAAGCACTTTGTTTGCATAGAAAATATTCTAAAGAAGTAAAAGAATTGAAGGATAAATATCAAAAGGTATTTGGACCATTAACTATTAATTATCCATGTAATAAATGGAGATGGCTTGAAGAACCATGGGTTTCGTTTTGTTTGGGAGTAATTTAAACTCTAAACCCCTCTCTTTTTAGTATTTCTTCAAAAGATACTGCATTTTTTAGTTCTTTTTCTTTGGTATCTTTGCTTTCTGTTAAATAGTCTAAATACATTACTTTTTCTGTAATATCCATGTTTTCTAAAATGACAGTAGGTTCTAGTCTTAATAGTTCAGAATCAATTGCTTTTTCCATTAGTATTTTAACAGAATTTAGACATTCTAAATTAAGTCGTGGTGTCATTTTTATAATATCTTTGATTGCTTGAATTTGTGCTTCAGACATAGTTAATCAGCTCCTTTCTTTAAATTGTGTATTTATTATAGCAAGTTCAAAGTGAATTTACAATCTTTATTGTGTTTTGCTTTAAAATTTTATTTAAATAGCCTTAAATTTATAATAAATATCAAGATTATTATCATCTATTTCAATTTTATCAATTAATTTTAAAAGCAAATTTCTGTCTATATTATTTTTATTAAAATCTAATAATTCTTTGGTATTACTAATTAAGTTTTCTTTTTTAATTATATTTTTATTAGTTTCTCTTTCCTTTTGAACTCGATTTAGTAAAGTTTTTTTATCTGTTTCATATTGTTTAGAAAGTTTAATAAATAAATCTTCTGTGATGATTCCTTTTACTTTATCCTCATATAAAGACTGAATTAAATTATCTTTTTCAGCTATTTTAGAATCTAAATAGTCTAATTTTTTATTATCTGTTTGTGTATTAGGACAGATATACTGTAATTCATCATATTTTAAAAAATTAGCAATGTTTTCTTTTAGACTAGTAATTACGCTATTAATTAATGTATCTTCTCTTAAATGGATATTTGAGCAAAATTTGCTACCATTTCTTTTATAAGAAGAACACACACATCTAAAATATTTTCCATGATTTTTGTTATAAGTTATTTTTGATTTACACTTTTTGCATAAAACTAGTCCTTGAAGTAAGTGGGGAGAAGAAGAGGTATAATTCCACTCATTTGACTTTTTATCTAGCATAATCTGAATAGTATTAAAAATATTTCTATCAATAATTGGTTCGTGATTATTTTCAATTATAATATGTTGCTGTTTTGGCACATCAATAATTTTTTTCGTTTTATAATTTAATTTGCTGTACTTGTGTTGTACTAAATCACCAGTATAAATTCTGTCTCTAAGAATTTTAGAAATCATAGTTGTACTCCATAAATTTGTTTTATTATTTGGATTATAATAGTTTGTAGTTTTTCTTTTATAAGCAAGTGGTGTTAGTATTTTATTGTTATTTAGATATCTACATATTTCAGTTTTATTGTTTCCAGCATAATACATTTCAAATATTTTTTGAACAATGGGGGAAACTTCATAATCAACTAGAATGATGTTCTTGTTCTTTTCATCTTTTTTATAACCATAAGGTAAAAAAGATTTAATGTTTTGTCCACTAGATGCTCTGGTTAGTAAACTAGAACGTACTTTTTTTGAAATATCTTTTGCATACATATCATTAAAAACTGACTTAAATGGTGTCATATCATTATTTGTGTTGTTATTGTCAAATGTATCAATTCCATCATTTAAAGCAATATATCTTACATTTTTTAATGGAAAATATTTTTCTAAATAATAACCTGTTTCAATATAATCTCTTCCAAGTCTTGATAAATCCTTTGTAATTACTAAATTTATATTACCAAGTTCAATATCATTTATTAAATTTTTAAAATCTGGTCTATTAAAGTTTGTACCAGTAAATCCATCATCTACATATATTTTAAATAAAGTCCAACCTTGACTTTTTATATAGTTTGTGAGTAACTTTTTTTGTGTATCAATACTTTCAGATTCTTTGTCTTTTTCATCTTCTCGTGAAAGTCTTGTGTAAATTCCTACTTTAAAATAAGTAGGGGAGAAGTTATAGTGTAATTCTTGCATTTTTCCTCCTTTACAGAGTTTAAATGTATGATAACTATTTGTTTATACATTAATATTTTATTTTATCTTTATCATTGTTTAAATTCCAAAAAAAATAATTTTCATTTAACCATTCTTGCATTGATTCTGTAAGTGTTAAGCCATTTTCATTATATATATTTTTGACTTTAGGTTGTGATGTGTTTTTTTGCATTAAATCACCTTCTACTTAAGTTTATGAATGAAAAAAATAAATATAAATTGTCCAAAGATAATTTATATTTATTCATTTTAGTTCATAATGTGTTTACTTATTTTTTTATATGGTTTTGTAGTAACAATCTGTATGTTAATTGTTACTACAAATATTATATAATATTTTGTTTGTTCTAAAAATATATATGCGTGAAATTTTTTAAGGCTTATTTTTCAATAGTTATGGAAGAAAAAGATATTCATTTTAATTTTATTTTATAAATTTTCCTTTATTTCTGGAAATAAATCATAAAGATTATATCCTAATAAATCATCAAAATATGCTTTTAATTTATATGTTTCTTTAATATGATATTGTGTATTTTCATAAGCACCATGCCTAATCATTATATCAATTAATCGTTTATCTATTGTAAAAACTTTTCCTCCTTGTGGACACATTAAGTCACACAAGTTTACTATTTTTTCTTCTATTGTATATTCATGGTTTTTTATAAATTTAGTTAAAAATGGATTATTAGAAAGATTTGGAATACCACCAGCTGTACAAATAATATCATTATTCAAAAATGAATGTGTTAAACAGATATTACAATAAACTTCATCAAATCCTTGGTCTTTTAAATATTCATAACCTTTCATTTCATGACTTTGTGGTTTATCACTATATTTACCAATATCATGAACATATCCAAGTGCTATCGTTTTGTCAACATCTACACTGTAACCTTTTTCAGTTAAAGCTTTGGCAATTTTTCCTGCTGTATTTCCTACACAGATACAATGGTCTATCCACTTATCACTTTGAGTTGTTCCTCTAAAATTTTCTATCAATTGCAATGCTGAATTACTTGTTAATTTCATAATCAAACCTCTTTTCTATTAGTAGTTAATATTTCATATTTAACACTATTATCTATTATATATTTGTTAGTACTAATGAATCCATTTCCTAAATAAAATCGTTTTCTTTTTAATTTATTATCATTAATTTCTTCATTGGATTTTCAATACTTAATATAATATTTCTATATTTTGTAGTTAAATCATTTAATATTTGAGTTCCATAACCTTTGTCTCTGTTATTTTTATCTATTGCTAAATACATTAAATATGCAACATCATCATATTTAATTATATAGTCAATTCCTATTATTACAGAATCTTTAAATATTACATTAAATTCTACAGTATCTTCCTTTGCACAACTTTTTAAAATCCAAAATGGAAATCTTTCTGTTTTATCAAATGAGTTATAATATATTTTTTTTACAATTCTTTTATTATCTACTAAAAAATAGTTAACATATTTTAAGTTCATTTTAAAGCTCCTAATTTCTTAAATAAATCTTTAAATATTTTAGCAACATTCAAATAATTAACTACTGTTATTGTATGATTATTGTTTGTTAGCTCATAAGATGTATTATCATTAATTTTTGGGCAACTAATTTCCGTAGTTTCAAACCATTCTTTGTTAATCATATAAGCTATAGCACTAATATCCCAAATAACTCTTCTTTCTTGAATCCCATGTACACCATCATTATAAAATCTTTGATATAGATAGTCGCATAATTCATTTTTCCCTTTTAAGAAATGTTCTAGTTCATATATTGATGTTCTTAAATTTGATGCTACATTTTTACAAGGTATAATGGTTAATTTTACTTTTGATTCAAAAACAGTTCTTATAGCTTGTACATCTTGCCTAAAATTAAATTCTTTATTATCTTTATTTAAAAAGCTATTTCCTCCAAGCCAAACAACTTCAATTTTATCAATTATTTCAGGCTTTTTTTTCATGGCAATAGCTACATTTGTTATTGCTCCTATTGCTAAAATATAGGTTTTATCATTCTTATTTGCAATTTCAATAATTTTATTTACTGCATCATTTTCCTCATTATAGCCATTTGCTACATAGTCTGTTGAACCTTTAAACACTTTGTTAGTATAGTCAAAATTTAACCAATTACATATTTTGATGATTTCATCATAACTTTTGTCTGTTCCTTCTTCTATTGATATATTATTATCATGATGATATGGAGCTACTGTGATTGCTTGAATATTAAATTTGTCTTGTGATTTTAGTAAATAGGAAAGAGCAAATTGGTCATCACATTCATTGTAAATATCAGTATCCAAAATAACATTTACTTTTTGAGTATCTTCTTTTTTATTCATTTTACTAATTCTTTCATAGATTTCTTTCCATTTTGAAACTCTATCTAATGATTTTTCTTTCTGATTATATCTTGTATTCATTGTAAAAACTTTAATTCCATTATTTATTAAATCTAAACTTATTTTTGTACTATCTTCAATCATTAAATCAATATTATTTTCTAAACATACTTCGGTTTTTGCATGTTTATCATAGGCATCTGTAAGAATTAATTTATCATAAATAATATCATATTTATTTAGCCATTCAACAGTTAATTCATAAGGAGCTGTATATTCTCCATTATTTCTTCCAGTTATAATATATATTTCGTGTCCATCTTTTTTTAACTTCTTTATGTAATAAGATGAATCTTCTAATGGTCTTAGCTTTTTTGCAAAATTTTCAATATTTGCATTATAAAAACTTGTTTCTTCTTCATTTGTCCAATCAAACATTCCTTTTCTTAAATATTCTGGATTTTCATTTATAATTCCAGTATTTCTTAATTCTTTGTCATGTTTTAAATATTCTTTTAATAATGTATCATCGAAATTAGATATGCAGTTATCTATATCTATACCAATTCTCATTTTTATGCTCCTTAAATTCTTTTTTATTGAGTATTATACTATCATAAAAAATCCATATCTTCAACAAATTTTTACATTAAATTTAATCAGCCACATATCCATATCAAAACATAAAACAATATACACACTTAATTTGGTTGAAATCCCTTTTCCTGTATCATACCCTTTAAACTCCAAACAACTTTTTTAAGTCTTGATTTATTTTTAGCATATTAGAAGCCTATCAAAATATCCACTTCAAAGACATAAAAAAATCCTCAAATGGATATTTTTAAGATATCTATTTGAGGACTAGTTTATATCAACTTTAACGATAAATATAGATATAAAAATTGTATAAACAAATAGTTCCTCCAAACAAAACGAAAACTGGCCATGGGAAAGGGGGAATTACTAATGTGGACATATAATAAAATGTTACAATATCCAATTAATATAAAATGTACAGATCCTCGTTTAGCAAAAGTAATTATTTCTCAATATGGTGGACCAGATGGAGAACTTGCAGCATCTTTGAGATATTTGTCACAAAGATTTGGCATGCCTGACCAAAATGCAAAGGCAATTTTAAATGATATTGGTACTGAAGAATTGGTACCATGATGTTGTCAATAGCTAAAGACAATATTTACAATTAGCTATTTAAATTAATAATAACATTATCTATATATTCTTTTTGATTAGCAACAGTAAATTTTAAATTAGATATAACAAAAAGATAGTACATAAAATTTATAAAAATTGCATAAAATATTCTACATTATCTTCATATTAATATGAGGTTAAATATGGAATAAAAAAACATATTCTCTATAAAATTATTAGTGGAGGTATTTTATATGGATAATATTAAAATAAGAAATTATCAAATAGTCAGTAGCATTTTTGTATGCATATTAGGGACTTTATTACATTTTACATATAAGTTTTTTGGAGAAAACAACTTTGTGGCATTATTTTCAGCAGTTAATGAAAGTGTATGGGAACATTTAAAACTATTATTCTTTCCTTTATTACTTACCACAATAATTGGATATCTTTATATAGGAAAAGATGTACCTAATTTTTTATGTTCAAAGGCGCTAGGAATAGTTACATCTATGTTATTTATCATTATATTTTTCTATACCTATACAGGAATGATTGGAAAAAGCATCTTATTTATTGATATAGCTTCATTTTTTGTTGCAGTTATATTAGGAGAATATCTATCTTATAAGCTTATCATTAGTAATTTTAAATGTAATAATATAATATCCATAATTATTTTATCAGTTATATTAATAGGTTTTATAGTATTTACATACTTTACTCCTAAGATAGAAATTTTTAGAGACCCAGTAACCAATCAATATGGAATTACAAAAAATATAGGAAATTAAATAATTATCCCCCAGTATAACTGGGGGATTTTCATATCGGCCTATAAGGCCTTA
>CANAUI010000026.1 GCA_947364715.1 uncultured Clostridium sp. | reverse complement strand
ACCATTTTGTAAGATGATTACATTATACTAATTTAGTTTTACTCTTTTTTTCTGTAAATTTTTGTAAAATTGAGACAATCAATTTAAAGTATGATATAATGTTTGACAAATAGAATAAAAGGTGGCGTAAAATATGGATAAATATATAAAAGTTGGAATTGGAGTAATGATTTTAGATGGTAATAAAATATTATTAGGACATAGAGCTAAGGATAAGAAAGATACAGGAGGAATATATGAAGTTGATTGTTGGACAGTACCTGGCGGAAAGCAAGAATATGATGAAACATTTTTTGAAGGTGCTAAGCGTGAAGTTAAAGAAGAAACAAATTTAGATGTTGATGATTTAGAATTATTTAATGTAACAGATGATATTCAACCAGATAGACATTATATAACATTACAAGTTATAGCCAAAAAGCATAGTGGAGAATTAAAGGTAATGGAGCCAACAAAAGAAGATGAGTGGCAATGGTTTGATTTAGATAACTTGCCAGAAAAATTATATTCACCATCAAGAAAATTTATTGAAAGATATTTGAAATTAAGAAAATAAGTATAAGATAGGAAAATTAATTATGGAGTTATGGGAAATTTTAGATGATAATGGGAATCCAACAGGCGAAATAGTGGAAAAGTACGATAAAAAAGTATTTGATAAAGGATTATATCATTTAGGTGCAGATGTATGGATTATCAATAATGAAAATAAAATATTAATTCAAAAGAGATCAGAACAAAAAAGATTAGAACCTAATGTATGGGTAATGACAGGTGGCTCTGTAATATTAGGAGAAAAATCTAAAGAAACAATAGTAAGAGAAGCAAAAGAAGAATTAGATATAAATATAAATCCGAATGAATTAAAATTAATAACAAAATTTAAAACTGGCAATGTATGGATAGACACATATATTTTAAAATGCAATTACGATATATCTAAAATGAGATTTCAAGAAGATGAGGTATCTGATGCGAAATGGGCAACATGGGAAGAAATCAATACATTAGTTAATAATGGAGAATTTATAAAGCATAGATGGGAATTTGTTAATAAATTCTTAAAAGATAAATTGGAGGAAAAAGTATGAAGATTGTAAAAGAAGAAAATGCAGAGAAATTTAATTATGCCAATACAAGTTCGGTTTTAGAATATGGAATTGCTTTAAATGAAAGAAATATGGATTTTTGTACTAACAAAATTACTGGAAGATACCCTATGAAAGGGTATTGCTCTAATTTAGAGTGTGAAGAATTATGCTATATTTTAGAAGGAGAAGGAACTATACATAAAAGAAATAGTGAACCAATTGAGTTTAAAAAAGGCGATATTATTTTTATAAATAAAAAAGATATATATTATTGGGATGGCAATTTTAAATTAGCAATTGTTTGTTCTCCAGCATGGTCAAAAGAACAATGTAAATTGTATAGCGAGGAGGATTTTGTTTGAATATTTTAGATATATATAACAAATATCATTTACCAGAAAATTTACAAATGCATATGTTAAGAGTTGCAGCATGTAGTAATTTAATTATAGATAACTGGAATGGTAATGAATTAGATAAGAATGCAATTATAAGAGTTTGTTTATTACATGATATGGGGAATATGGTTAAAATACCAGAAGATTTTTCTAATGATAATGCATTTATAGCTATTAGAAAAAGATATTTTGACCAATATGGCACTAATGACCATGAAATAAATTTAGAGATTGGAAAGATTGAAGGACTATCTGATAAAGAATTAATAATTTTAGATGGAAAAAGATCTAGAAAAAATGAACAAACTTTAAATTCAGATTCTTATGAAATAAAAATATGTGCCTATTGTGATCAAAGAGTTGCTCCAGATGGTATAGTTGATTTGAATACTAGATTAGAAGATGCAAAAGTAAGATATAAAGATAAACCTTTATCAGTATGGTCAAATGAAGAAAAGGCAAATCATCTAATAGATTGTGCTTTAGGAATCGAAAAACAAGTTATGGAAAATTGCAAAATATCGCCAAAAGATATAAATGATGAGAGCATTGAAAGATACATAGAGCAATTAAGAAAATGTGAAATATAATTTTATTGCCAAAAATGATTGACAAATAGCATAAAAACGGGTTATAATGAATATAATAGAAATAGATATTTAATATCTATTTACAGTTAAAAAATCAGGTGAACCCTACCAATAAGTGGGAGCTGTAAAATCAAAAGGTAGAGATCTAGGTCTTTACCTTTTATTTTTTAGGAGGAAAGAATGAAACTATATGCAGTAACAGATGAATATATAGATTATTTAAGACAATTTGATTATAAAGTTTATGACAATAAAGAAGATAAAAGAAAAGTAATGAGAAAATATTTAGGTATAGTTTTAACAATAAATGAAATGAACTATTATATACCAATGTCATCTCCTAAAAAAAGTGATTATAAAGATAATCGAATAAGAAAATCTATTGTTCCTATTATAAGAATTGTATCAAATGAGGAAGTCGATAATGTACCAGTTTTAAAAGGAACATTAAGAATTAGTAATATGATACCTGTTCCAAATAGTGAATTAATATTATATGAACCTAAATATGAAAGAAACAAAAATTATAAGATATTAGTTGAAAAGGAACTCGAATTTATTGGGAAAAATGAAGAAATGATAAAGAAGTATGCAAGTATTATATATAATCAAAAAATTAATAATTATGATGTATCTTATATAAAAAATGTTGTTGATTTTAAGCTATTAGAAGAAAAATGTAAGGAATATAAAAGCAACAATAATTAAAAAATTTAATATGGGCATTGTATTTTTTATAAAATTATTATATACTAATTTCATAAATCGAATGTAAACATTGTTTACATTTTGTTTGCAAAAAATAAGAAAACATATACAAAAATAATACTAATAATACAATAAATATAAATTGCTATAATCTGCAATATTATTAGTATAAATAGTATTTTATAGTATTGATAATACAGAAATAAAGTCTTCATGTGGAAGTGGGAAGAAGTATAAAAATTGTTGTGGAAAGTAGCCTATTACAGCGGTTACAGAGATGTAAAAAAGGGCAAATGTCAGCATTTTGTCATCCTAAATTTTAAGTTGATGACAGTTTTTAGATAGAGTATAAAAATAAATCGACAAAATTAGAGGTAAATATGATAAAAAATATAATTTTCGATTTGGGTAATGTAATTGTGCAAAATCCAAATATAGATACAGTAAAGGAATTTTTTAAAGAAGAAAAAGATGCTATAAATTTTCATGAATATATTTTTAAGTCAGAATTTTGGAAACTAATGGACTTAGGAAAAATGAATAACTTAGAAATAGCCAATACTATAAAAGAAGAAAAAGTTGTGGATGTAACAAATTATGATGAAGTTGAAAAATTTATGCTAAATTGGTTTACTAAATGTAATGTGAATTATAGAACAATGGAAATAGGAAAGAAGTTAAAGCAAAAAGGCTATAACATATATATTTTATCAAATATGTCAAAAGCTACTTTTGAATATTTTTCTAAAAAATATCAATTTTTTGCTATGGTAGATGGAGCAATTGTGTCTGCATATGAAGGAATAAAAAAAACAGATTCAAAGATATTTGAATTACTATTAAAAAAATATTCTTTGAATGCTGAAGAATGTTTACTAATTGATGATGACGATACTAATAAAACCTTAGAAGTTGCAAATTTTATTGGAATAAATGGAAGAAGAGTCAATTCTAATGATTCAGATGATGTAATAGAACTATTAAAAGAAAACAATATAATGATTTAAAGTATAATAAATTTTCTTGAAATTATTGACATAATGAATAAAAAAATAGTATAATAAATATACTAAAAGAGAATAGCTATTCATAATTCGAGTGTTTCGCAACTCAATCCAAAATGGCGAACGATATATTCGAGGTTTCACACCTCATAAAATATAGTGAACTATATATTCGAGTTAATGCTAACTCAAAACAAAATAGCATAATTTAATTGATGGGGGTTAAAATTTAGATTTTAATCCTCATTTTTATGTAAGTGATATTTATGAAATAATAAGTATCAATATTATAAATTTTGAAAAATTCTTATAAAAAGATTGTATCTTTAATATATATGTGATACAATACAAATGTTCGCAAACACTAAAAGGAGGTTTCTATGATAGATAATAAAAATGGAGATATTATAATATATCAAACAGATAATGGATTAACAAAAATAGATGTTAAAGTTCAGAATGAAACAGTATGGTTATCTCAACAACAAATGGCAGAATTATTCAGTACTTCAAGAACAAATATTATAGAACATATAAATAATATTTATTTAGAAGAGGAACTTGATAAAAATTCAACCTGTCAGAATTTCCGACAAGTTCAAAAAGAGGGGAATAGAAACGTTTCAAGAGAAATTCCTTTTTATAATTTGGATATGATAATTTCTTTAGGATATAGGATAAAATCTAAAGTTGCTACTAATTTTAGAAAATGGGCGACAGAGAGATTAAAAGAATATATGATAAAAGGTTTTACTATGGATGATGAAAGGCTTAAAGGGAATGGTGGAGGTAATTATTGGAAAGAATTACTTGCTAGAATTAAGGATATTAGATCATCAGAAAAAGTCCTTTATAGGCAAGTTCTTGATTTATATGCAACAGCAGTAGATTACAATCCAAAAGATGAAAAATCAATTGAATTCTTTAAAATAGTTCAAAATAAATTACACTACGCAACACATGGACACACTGCTTCTGAAGTAATATACGAAAGAGCAGATTCCGAAAAGCCATTTATGGGATTAACAACGTTTAAAGGAGATATTCCAGTATTAAGTGATGTAGTTATTGCTAAAAATTATTTAAGTGAAGAAGAATTAAAAGTTCTAAATAATTTAGTATCAGGATATTTTGATTTTGCTGAAATACAAGCAATAAGACATAATCCCATGTATATGGAAGATTATATTAAACAATTAGATATGATACTTTCTTCTACAGGTGAAAAATTATTAATTGGTGCAGGAAGTATTAGTCATAATCAAGCAATTGAAAAAGCAAAATCAGAATATAAAAAATATCAAGTAAAAACTATTAGTCCTGTTGAAGAAGAATATTTAAAGGTACTAAAAGAAATAAATAATAAGATTGAAAATCAAAATAAAAAATAAGATATTACAAATAAAAAGATAACATTGTCAGCAACTTGTCATCATCGTGTAACTTTTGAGAAAAGATAGTAAATGTTAATAAATGATGATAGATTTTAAATGCTCTTTGTCCCAAGCAAGATTGTGGCGATAGTAAAGGTTACCAATATGTTCTGTTGATGGAGAAGATGGAGAAACACGAGTAATGGTAAGATTTACTGCTGATATATTAGAAGAAAATATTTACATAAAAATGAATTCATTTCAATAATATTTATAAAGCAAAGAGATTAGCAAAACTTTATAAGTATAATAAAATATAGGATGAGATTTTTGAAAAACTATTGACAAATTCAAAAAAATAGTGTAAAGTATATTAGCATTACATTTTAAAGGAGTCGTTATTTATGGAAAAAAATGTGCAAATCAGCATTTTATGTGATTTATATGGGAAATTATTAACTGAAAAACAATTTGAATTCATAAATGACTACTATAATAATGACTTGTCATTATCAGAAATTGCACAAAATAATAATATAACAAGACAAGCTGTTAGAGATATCATCAAAAAGGGGGAAAAAAAGCTTTTCGAATATGAAGAAAAGTTATTGTTTATGAAAAGGATGTTAAAACAAGAAGAAAAGATTGAACAAGTTTTATTAGAATTGACAAAGATTCAAAAAGAATCTTCTGATGAACAAATAGCTGTAGTATTAGAACATATAAAAAAAGAATTAAATTGTTTAGTTTAAAAAGAGATGAATGGAGTTCATTTTAGATGAAAGGAATGGTGTTGTAAATGGCTTTTGAAGGATTATCTTCTAGATTACAAGAAATTACAAGAAAAATCAGAGGTAAAGCAAGAATTACAGAATCAGACTTAAAAGAAATGTTAAGAGAAGTAAAACTTGCATTATTAGAAGCTGATGTTAACTATAAAATTGTAAAAGATTTTATTACAACCATTCAAGAAAAAGCTTTAGGGCAAGATGTTTTAAAATCTTTAACTCCAGGACAACAAGTTGTAAAAATTGTAAAAGATGAATTAGTAGAGTTACTAGGTGGACAAACAAGTCAGATTAACTTTACACCAAACCCGCCAACAATTATAATGTTAGTAGGACTTCAAGGGTCAGGTAAAACAACAACAGCAGGTAAATTGGCGAATATACTTAGAAAACAAGGCAAAAAACCTTTATTGGTTGCTTGTGATATATATAGACCAGCTGCTATTAAGCAATTACAAGTTGTTGGGGCACAGTTAAATATACCTGTTTTTGCAAATGAAACTTCAAAAGATGTTGTACATATTGCAAGGCAAGCATTATCTGTTGCTATGTCAAAACTAAATGATGTAGTAATTTTAGACACAGCAGGTAGACTACATATTGATGAAGAGTTAATGCAAGAATTAAAGAATTTAAAATTAAATGTAAAACCACATGAAATATTACTTGTTGTAGATAGTATGACAGGTCAAGATGCTGTAAATGTTGCACAAAGCTTTAGTGATAATGTTGGTATTGATGGAATTATCCTTACAAAACTAGATGGTGATACTAGAGGTGGTGCAGCACTTTCTGTTAAAAAAGTAACAGGAAAACCAATTAAATTTGTGGCAACTGGAGAAAAGTTAAGTGATATAGAGGTATTTCATCCAGATAGAATGTCTCAAAGAATTTTAGGAATGGGAGATATTCTAGCAGTTATTGAAAAAGCTGAAGAATCATTTGATTTGGAACAAGCAGAACAACTTGAAAATCAAATGAAGAAAAAAGAATGGGATTTAGATGATTATTTAGCACAAATTAGACAAGTAAAGAAAATGGGGTCATTTTCATCATTATTAAAACTAATACCAGGCTTTAATCAAATAAAAGATTTAAAAATAGATGATAAAGAATTTGTTAAAATTGAAGCTATTATCTGTTCAATGACAAAAAAAGAAAAAAGAAATACAAATTTATTAAATGCAAGTAGAAGACGAAGAATTGCTAAACGGAAGTGGAACAACAGTACAAGATATTAATAAATTTATCAAATCTTTTGAAATGACACAAAAAATGATGAAACAAATGAAAAATAATAAAGGTGGAATGAAAAAATTATTAAATGGAATTGATGAAAATACATTAAAGAATTTTAAATTTTAAAATATATATGTATATATTAATCATTATTACTAACATAGTTCTAGATTTAACAACAAATTCAATAATATTAAATATATATTTTAATAAAACAAAATTGTTATTAAATTTTTAAATTTATATATAAAATACAGTGATTAGATGGATGGAAAAATTCTAAAATAGAATTTTTAGGATATCCAAATAATCTCAAATTTCAGGAGGTGAACCAAAAATGGTAAAAATAAGATTACAAAGACAAGGAAAGAAAAAAGCTCCATTTTATCATATTGTAGTTGCAGATTCAAGAGTTTCAAGAGATGGTAAAATTATTGAGCAAATAGGAACATATAATCCAATGACAGACCCAGCAACAATTGTATTAGACAAAGAAAAAGTTGAAAAATGGATTAAAAATGGTGCAAAACCAACAGATACAGTTAAAGCTTTAATTGAAAAAGCTAACTAATAAACAAATAAAAAAACATCGTTTTTGATTTGTTTATACAAGAAAGGAATTCGACTATGGAAGAATTTTTAAGGATTATTATTTCAAATTTAGTAGATAATAAAGAGTCAGTTGAAATTAATGCAATTGACCAAGGAAAATCTATTGTATTTGAAGTAAAAGTACATCAAGAGGACATGGGAAAAGTAATAGGAAAGCAAGGTAGAATTGCACAATCTATTAGAAATGTCATGAAAGCTGTTGCAAATAAAGAACATAAAAAAGCATCAGTAGAATTTATAGGATAACAGGAGTAACCAATATGTTACCAAATTTAGAAATTGGTCAAATTGTTAATACATTTGGAATAAAAGGAATGGTAAAAGTAAAACCATTTACAGATGATATTAAAAGGTTTGATGAATTAAAAACAATATGTGTCGAAAAAAATAGTAATAAAACAGAATATGAAGTTGAAGAAGTAAAATATCATAAAGATATGGTATTAATAAAATTTAAAGGTATAGACAAAGTTGAACAAGCAGAAAATTTAAGAAATAGTTATTTAACCATTTCTAGGAATTCGGTAGAAGAACTAGAAGAAGGAAGATATTATATAGTAGATTTGCTTGGATTAGAAGTTTATACAGATGAAGAAATTTTATTAGGGACTTTGGAAGATATATTCAATACTGGTAGTAATGACATATATGTTGTAAAAAATGAAAAAGGAAAGCAAATTCTTTTGCCAGCCATACAGGATGTAATTAAACAAATTGATATAGAAAACAAAAAAATCATTGCACATTTACTTCCTGGGTTAATATAAAAGGAGTATTTTATGAAATTTGATGTTTTAACATTATTTCCAGAGATGTTTGAAGTATTAAATCAAAGTATCATTGGAAAAGCAATTGAAAAAGAACTAATAGATATTAATTTAATTAATATTAGAGATTTTTCAAAAGATAAACATAAAAAAGTAGATGATACACCTTATGGTGGTGGAGCTGGAATGGTAATGAAACCAGATGTAATATATGATGCATATCAGTCTATAAAAGACAAAAATGCAAAGGTTATATATATGTCACCACAAGGCAAACCATTAAATCAAAAAAAGGTAGAAGAATTATCAAAAGAAAATCATTTTATTATACTTTGTGGACATTATGAAGGTATTGACCAAAGAGTACTTGATAAAATTGTAGATGAAGAAATATCAATAGGTGACTATGTATTAACAGGAGGAGAAATCCCAGCAATAGTTTTAATAGATAGTGTTAGTCGATATGTAGAAGGAGTTTTAAAAAAAGATTCTATAAAAGAAGAAAGTTTTTCAAATGGCCTTTTAGAATATCCACAATTTACAAGACCAGAGGTATTTGAAGGAATGAAAGTTCCAGAAATTTTACTTTCAGGACACCACGAAAATATAGAAAAATGGAGAAAAGAAAAGTCTTTAGAGATGACAAAGAAAAAAAGACCAGATATATTAAGGACAATAAAAGAAAAGGAGGAAAATCTAAAATGGATATTATAAAATCAATTGAACATGAACAATTGAAAAATAAAATACCAGAATTAAAAGTTGGTAATACAGTAAAAGTACACGTAAGAATAAAAGAAGGAAATAAAGAAAGAATCCAAGTTTTTGAAGGAATTATTATAAAAGTACAAGGTGGAGGAGTTAACCAAACATTTACAGTAAGAAAAAACTCTTATGGTGTAGGTGTTGAAAAAACATTTTTAGTACACTCTCCATTAGTTGAAAAAGTAGAATTAGTAAGAGTAGGTAAAGCAAGAAGAGCAAAATTATACTACTTAAGAGATAGAGTTGGTAAAGCTGCAAAAACTAAAGAACAAGTTGGAGCAAGAATCGAAAATAGAGAAATTATTATCAAAGAAGATTTAGTAGAAGAGCCAGCTGTAGAAGAAGCTCCAGAAGAAGCACCAGCTATTGAAACAGAAAATGTAGTAGTACAAGAAACAGTTGATACAGTTTCAGAAGAAGTTGTAGAAGAAGTTAAAGAAGTAGAAGATGCTAAATCTGAATAAAATGAAAAGATGAGTATATAATCTCATCTTTTTTTATATTAAAAGTATCTTAATCATGTGCCTTTTGTTCTATATTAGAAAGTCATAAGGTTAGGCATCCATTTATTTACATATCCTCCATAGTATATAGTCCAGGTTGCTTATTAAAAATGAATTCAGAAGCTTTTAAAGCACCTTCTGCAAATACATTCCTAGAATAACTAGTATGTTTAATTTCAAAAGTTTCAAAATTACCAATAAATTGTACAGAATGTTCTCCAACAATATTTCCGCCTCTGATAGAAGACATACCGATTTCGTTTTTATCTCTTTTTTCATGCTTATCATGTCTGTTATATTCACAATGAAGGGTATTTTCTAAAGATTTATTAATACTATCTGCTAACATTTGAGCAGTACCACTTGGACTATCTATTTTTCTATTATGATGTGATTCAATAATTTCTATATCAGTATTTTTTAGAAGTGGTGCAAGCCAAGAAACAAGCTTTTTCATAAGCATAATATCAAAAGACATATTTGCAGATTTGAAAATAGGAATTATTTTACTTGCCTCTTCAATAATTTTTGTTTCAGCTTCTGTAAATCCAGTTGTTGCAATAACCATTGGTATTTTGTTTGTTTTAGCATATTCTAATATATTTAATGTTGCAACAGGAAGGGAAAAATCAATGATAACATCTGGAGTTAAGTTAATATTTTCTACTTCAGTAAAGATTGGAAATTTAGAATCAGAATAGTTAACTTTATCAAATCCACCAATTACTTGCATATTGCTATTTTCTTCTACTAAATTACATACAACATTTCCCATTTTTCCATTACAACCATTTACAAATACATTTAACATTTAATACCTCCATATTTACAAATTTATTATTATAATAACTAATTTATATTTTACTATATTTTAAAAATTAATTTTTTGCAATTCACAGTACATAAATATTATTTTTAAACTAAGTTATTCAATTCATTAATTAAATTTTGTTCTTTATCACTACTTATTTTAGTAAGTGGTAATCTAGGAATTCCAAAATCAAATCCAATATGATTTAGGCCAGCTTTAACAGGAATAGGATTAACTTCTGAGAATAAAGCTTTTACTAATGGTAAAGCATCTAACTGCATTTTTGTAGCTTTTTCAATATTACCATCAAAAAAGTTTTGAACTATATCATGAGTATATTTAGGCTTTACATTTGATAAAACAGATATTACACCTAGTCCTCCTAATGATAGAACTGGTAGTATTTGGTCATCATTTCCTGAATAGATATGTAAATTTTCTCCACATAAATGTGCAATTTCAGCTACTTGAGATAAGTTACCACTTGCTTCTTTAATTGCAACAATATTATCTATTTTAGACAATTCTAAACAAGTTTCTGGTAAAATATTAACTCCTGTTCTACTTGGTACACTATATAGGATAATTGGCAAAGATACATTTTCACTAATTGCTTTATAATGTTCAATTAATCCTTTTTGTGTACATTTGTTATAATAAGGTGTAACAATTAAAAGTCCATCAACTCCAAGAGCTTCTGCTTTTTTGGAATTTTCTATGACTGTTTTTGTGTTATTACCTCCAGTACCTGCAATAATAGGTACTCGTCCACTAGCAGTTTTAACTGCAGAATAAATTGTGCTAGCTTTTTCTTCTTCTGTCATAGTAGAAGCTTCTCCTGTTGTTCCACACACAATAATGGCATCTGCACCATTTTCAATTTGAAAATTGATAAGTTTTTCAAATTCTTTTAAATTAACACCATTTTCATTAAAAGGTGTACTAATAGCTGTTCCACAGCCTTTGAATAAAATTTTTTTCATAAAATCACCTGATATTATTTATATATTAAATAAAAAATATATTTATATTTTTTATACATTGTTATTATATTATAAAAATGATTAGAAGAGAATAGTAAATTTAAAATCTTATAATTAATAAGCTAAAAAATACATAGGCATATCGAAACGCCTTTTTCATAAATATTTTAGATTTTAATACTTTACAAGTCTCAGATATAGCACAATATTTATCAACAAAAGTTAAAATAAATCCTTCAATAGAAGTAGGAAACTGTATTGTTACAGGCCACATATGTGTAAGAATCATATCTTTTTCTTTTTGATTTAAATCAAATAATTTGCTTGCATTTTTACAAGCTGTTTTTCCATGTGTAAAAGCATGTAATCCTTTTCTATCAGGTTGACGAATACGCCAATCATATAAAAATAAATCATGTAACATACCTGCTCTTGCAACTGCTATGTAATCTAAATGATATTTTTTGCATATCAAATAACAATAATAAGAAACCATATAACAATGGTCAAAACAGCTGGTTTCATAATGTTGCCTATACTTTTTCATCTCTAATACGGTTTTATTATTTATCAATTCCTTAATAATATTTAAAAATTCTCTATTATTTATAAAATTTAATTCTTTTGTTTCCTTTTTCATAAAACTCCTTATAAAATTTTTAATATATAATGATTCTAATATTCGTGAAGTACTGCGAAGCAGTCTTCATATGTGTGCATCCAAATCTTTGATTTTGATAATGCATTCCTTTCTTATTATACTATAAAATTTTAAAATAGTGAATAAAAATTTCTTAAAATATTGAAGGAAAAAATTATTTATATTATAATAATTTTAACAAATTTTGGAGGTATAAGTATAAATGAAGCAATTTATATTTGTGGTATTTATTATTCTATTAGGTATAACAATATATTTATATGTAAAAAGAAGTAAAAAAAATAAAGAACAGCAAGGAGATAATAAAAAAGTAACATTTGATATGACTGAATCTCAAAATAAAAGACATACAGATTTTATAAAATCAATAAATATTGTTAATACTGATAGAATAGTTATTGGAACTATATATGTTAATGGAAAAGAAGAAGAACTATCATATAAAAAAGAAGAAAATGGGTATATCTATTTTTTAGGAAATACTGTTATTGGAGGCTATAATCCCAATATTGTAGGAGATAATTTAATTATATTTAAAGAAAATACATTAGAAAATGAACTTTCATCTCAAATAAAAGACCAAATTCTTCAAGTAATAAATAAAACCAGAAAGAAGCGAGAACAAGAAAAAGAAAGAGAAACAATTATTGAAAGAACAAAAAATAGAAATATTTATGAGCAACAAATGGGATACCAAAAAAGTATAGTAAAAGATAAAGAAAAAATAAAACAAGTAGAAGGATTGCAAAAAAGAAGAAAAGAATTAGAAAAACAAGAAATACAAAAGAAATTTGCAAATCACCAAGACAAAATACAAAATAAAGTAAAAGATATAAATATCAAACAAGAAGTAAGTATGAATACTATGGCAACAGATATGGATACAATAGGAAAAAGATTAGAGGAAGCAGGAAAAATAAAGGGAAAAGAAAAAGAAGGAAAACTAGCATTTGTTGAATCAGATGATTTAGATAATTTGAAAGATGAAAATGGAAAAAAACTGCAAGGACAATCTTCACGTTATGAAGCTGTAAGTATTGATAAAAAAGGAAATGTTAAAGCTTTAAACTTAGAAAATGATACACAAGAAGGTACAAATCCAAAAGAAAGTAATTATCAAATAAAACAAAATAAAAATCAAGAAATTAAAAATAATGATGTATTAACAAGATTACAAATTAAAGGGAGAGAAACTATAGGAATAGAAAAAGGACAATATGGGGAAGTGGAAGTATATCATTCTCATGATAAAACAATAGGAGGTAAGGATGTTGAAGGAAATAAAAGTTTAGATAAACAGTTGGAAACAACGAACTCTAAAAATGCAATTGAAGGAATGGACCCAAAAACTAAAAAATTGTCACAAAAATATCAAGATGGTTATCGCTCTGTAGAAGATTCTTATCAAGAAGCACAACAACATGAGAATGAAAAAAATGAACCTTGTAAAGAATTAAAAGTAGAGGATTTAGATGGTGACCCACATACACAATCTCATAATCATACAGATGATATTGTTGCTAAATTAATGCAAAATGGAGATATAACTGATAAGTTTACTGAAAGAGAAATAAGAGATAGGGTAGAAAAAGCTTGGAACAATAAGGAAGAAGATATAAGTACAACAGAATTTCAAAAAAATATAGAAGAAGATATTGAATTAGATGCTGAAAATATGCATGGACAAATTAGGTAAAATAATAAGAGTATTAAATGTCACAATTCACAAACTAATAAATATTAAATTAATATTAATTTTCATAAAAAAGTTGCAATATTTTACCAATGATAGTATAATATAAAAGGTAGTATAATAATATATAGAAAATATTATTAAAAAGAGAGGTAGAAAAATGGATTATTTATATATACTAAGAGAAGCTTTAGTATGGATGGTAACAGTATTTTGGTTATATCAAGTTGTTATTAGTTTATGTTCTTTAGTAAAATTAAAAGACAAACCTTTAAAAATAAATAAAGAACACCGTTTTATGGCAATTATACCAGCACATAATGAAGAAGCAGTTGTAGGAAATTTAGTAGAAAGTCTAAAAAATCAAACATATAACAAAGAATTATATGATATATATGTTATTGCAGATAATTGTACAGACAATACAGCAAAAATTGCAAAAGAAGCTGGAGCAATTGTTTATGAAAGATTTGATGAAACAAAGAAAACAAAAGGATATGCTTTAAATTGGTTTTTACAACAAAAAATTGCAGAAGATGCACCATATGATGCCTTTTTTGTATTTGATGCAGATAATATAGTTGACAAAAATTTTATAAAAAATATGAATAAAAAATTATGCCAAGGAGAAGATGTTGTACAAGGTTATAGAGATATTAAAAATCCATCTGATAACTGGATAACAGCAGGATATGCTATTTTTTATTGGCAAATGCATAGATTTTATCATCTAGCTAGATATAATTTAGGATTATCACCACTATTAAATGGTACAGGTTTTATGGTAAAATTTGATGTAATTAAGCCACAAGGATGGGACACAGAAACTTTAACAGAAGACATAGAGTTTTCTTTAAAAAGAATTATAAAAGGCAAAAAACTAGGATGGGCAACAGATGCTATAGTGTATGATGAACAACCTACAGGATTTAGACAAAGTTGGTCACAAAGAAGTAGATGGACAGTTGGTCATATACAATGTATAAAAAAATATACAAAAGAATTGGCAATAGCAACTAAAGAAAATAAACAAATGATAAATCTTGATGGATTATTATACATTGTAGGAAGTATTCCAATGTTTATTATAACAATTATATTATTACTAACAAACTTTATAATGTATAATTCAGCATCTATCACAACAGCAGAACTAATCAAAAACTTGATTATGTATTTAGTTCCAACATTTATATTACCAATATTTGTAGGAATATTTGCAATGTGGTTAGATGGAAGAAAGATAAAACCAATGGCAAAAGGATTACTTTGTTATCCACTATTTTTATTAACATGGATATGTATAAACTTTAAATGTTTATTTATCAGAAATACTTCATGGGAAAAAATAAATCATGTAAGAAGTATAAAAATAGCAGATGTTTCTGATGTCAAAGCACAAACTGAAAAAGAATTAGTTTAAAATAATAAAGCTTTAATAATAGAATAAATAAAAATAATAAGTGGGCATTTTCAATATTGTTTATATGACAATCATAATGTTCCACTTATTATTGGTTAAATAATAATTATAGTTTAAGTACAAAGAAAGGAGATTCGTATAATGTTATATAATTATACGAACTATAGATATGGAACAATTAAAAAAGATTAATAAAAAATGTAAATATATACATATAGGAATTATTTTATTAGGAATAATATTTATTTGTTTATCAGCATTTCATGAAAATATCTGGTTTGATGAAAGCTATTCAGTAGCTATTGCAAAACATAGTTTTAGTGACATATGGAATATAACAGGAAATGATGTACATCCACCTTTATATTATTGGGCATTACATATTGTATGGATGATTTTTGGAAACCAAAACATTGCTTTTAGACTGTTTTCTGTTTTAGCAATTGCTATTTTAGGAATCTTAGGATATACACATATAAGAAAAGATTTTGGAGAAAAAGTAGGAATTTTATTTTCGTTTTTAACTTATTTTTTACCAATTATGTGTACATATAGTCAAGAAATTAGAATGTATTCGTGGTCATGTTTGATTATAACAATATTAGCAATTTATGGATATAGATTATATAAAAACATAAAAGAAAAAGAAACATTAAAAATACAAAATAAAAATTTAATTATTTTTGGTATTTTTAGCATATTTGCATGTTATATACATTATTATGCATTGGCAACAGCAGGATTAATAAATTTTATGATACTTGTATATATGATTAAAAATAGAAAAGAAAATACAAAAATATTACGAAATTTTATTATTTTAGCAATAATTCAAATTATTTTATATATTCCATGGTTATTATATTTAAAAGGACAAGTTGCCCATGTAGAATCAGGATTTTGGATAACCATAGAACTTAGAACATTTATAGAAGTATTAAGTTTTCAATTTAGAAGACAATTGGCAACTGATTTTTCTTTTGATACAAATACAATTATCAGATTGGTTTTAGCATTGACTATGTATGGATATATAGGATATAGAATTTATAAAACAAAAAAAGAAAAAGAATCTTTATTACCAGGAGTATTAGCTATTGTTCTATATATACTAGTAATTTTGTCAGTACTTATCATTTCAATTAAGATACCAATTTTATTTGCAAGATATTTAATTGTTATTACAGGATTATATATTTTTGGATTAGCATTTTTTATATCAAAAGAAAAAATAAAATGGCTTCAAACACTTATATGTGTTATTATTCTTATTTTAGGAATAATTAGTAATGTAACAAATATGATGTTGAATTATGATGATAGTAATATGACACAAGTCAAATATTTAGAAGAAAATATGAAACCAGAAGATATTTTAATTTATTCAAATATAGGAAATGGTGGAGTAATTGGAGCATTTTTTCCAGAACATAAACAGTATTTCTATAATGGTCAATATTGGGATGTAGAAGAAGCATATAAAGCTTATGGACCAGGAATGGAAATTATATATAATTATGAAGATATATTAAATGAGTATCATGGAAGAATCTGGTTGATAGATTCTGAAAATTGTGATTTATATAATTCATTTCCAAAAGAAGGGGTAAAAACAATTATTAATCCAACAGAATTTAGAACTAAATATCAAAATTATGTTTATTCATTTGCATTATTAGAAAAAGAATAATAAAAAGGAAAATAAAACATGAAAAAAAGTAAAAATGTGAAAGCATCAATTATTAATATATTTACTTTTGCTATTTTAATTATTGCTGTATATTTAGCTTATCAATTTTATCAAAGTAATAATTTTAATGATTTTATACGAAGTGAAACAAAATTAAATATGTCAGAATTCAAAAGAGACAAAAAAGAAAAATATTGTAATGTCAGAAGCTATAAAATAACCTCAAATGAATTTAATGATGCTATGTTTTCGAAAGAAATACAAGTAGAAAAAAATACACCATATAGAGTAACTTGTATGATAAAAACAAAAAATGTTGAAGGTAATAAAAATATTTCTAGCATTGGTGCACAAATTTCTATACTAAATACATTAGAAAGGTCAGTTGCTATTAGTGGAGATAGTGATTGGCAAAAAGTAGAATTCATATTTAACTCTAAAAGCAGAGATATAGTTGAGATTGCTTTTAGATTAGGTGAAGCAAAAGGAGAAGCTTGGTTTTCTGATTTGAAAATAGAAGAAGGGGAAACAGAACAAAATAGTAATTGGAATTTTGCTTGTTGTATATTTGAAAATACAAATGTTAATATTGATGATAAACAAATTGATATACAAGTAACAAATACAGATATAACAGATATAAAAGATACAATAAAAAGATTTGAAAATTCTTGTAATAAATTATCAGAAGGAAAAATGACAGCAAATTGTGATATATATCAAATACAAACACCTATTACATCTCTATCTTATGATGACAAATTTGGATATTTTGTAGCCTTAGAAGATGTAGAAAAACAAATAAAAAATATAGTTAATGAAAATAATTATGACCATATTTTTGTAGTGGTAAGATTAGGAAATGAAGAATATCAAAATGATATTGAAATTAAAGATTGGATAGGGTTAGGTTCAATGGATTATTATGGAATTGGTTTTTCTAATATTAGATTACCAAATAGTTCAAAAAGTTATATATATAAATATGATAAAAAAATTAACCAGTTTCCAGAAGAAGTTTTTTTGCATGAATTTTTACATTCACTAGAAAGAACAGCAGAAGAATATGGATATAAGATTCCAGAATTACATGATTATAAAGAATATGGATATGAAAATGAAAATTTAATAGGGCAAAGACAATGGTATAAAGATTACATGAATAAAGAAATAAATACATCAAAAGGATATATAGGATTACCAAATGAAATATATACATTAAAGCCAGCTAAAAGAATAAATTTTGAATATGCATATGAGTTAGATATTTATAAAGAGCCACAAAATATTATTGAAGAAATTAGAGGAATATTTAAAAATTTATTTAGAAATATAAAATTGATTTTTATAGAGATAGGGGTATAAAAAGTGAAAGTAGCAGAATTTAATTATAATTTACCAGAAGAATTAATTGCACAAACACCATTAGAAAAAAGAGATGAATCGAGATTAATGGTTTTAGACAAAGATGAGAAAACAATTGAACATAAAACTTTTAAAAACATTCTTGAATATTTAGAACCAGGTGATTGTCTAGTAAGAAATAATACAAAAGTTATTCCTGCTAGAATTTATGGAAAAAAAGAAACAGGAGCAAATGTAGAATTTTTATTATTAAATAATATAGAAGGAGATATATGGGAAAGTATTGTAAGACCAGGTAATAAGCTTCATGTAGGAACAAAAGTAATCTTTGGAGAAGGATTATTAACTGCTGAAATCTTAGAAATTATGCCAGGAGGAACAAGAAAAGTTAAATTTTTATACAAAGGAATATTCAATGAGATATTAGACCAAATAGGATTAATGCCATTACCACCATATATTCATGAAGAATTAAAAGATAATGATAGATATCAAACTGTTTATGCAAAATATGATGGGTCAGCAGCAGCACCAACAGCTGGATTGCATTTTACACCAGAATTATTAAAGAAAATAGAAGAAAAAGGTGTAAAAATTGCAAATGTAACATTACATGTAGGTATTGGAACATTTAGACCTGTAAAAGAAGAAACTGTAGAAAATCATGAAATGCATACAGAACATTTTTATATTAAACAAGAAGATGCCGAAAAAATTAATGAAACAAAAAAACAAGGCAAAAGAGTTATTGCAATTGGTACAACTTCTTGTAGAGTATTAGAAACAAATGCAGATGAAAATGGATTTGTAAAAGAAACAGAATCAAATACAAATATTTTTATCTATCCAGGATATCAATTTAAATGTTTAGATGGATTGATTACCAATTTTCATTTACCACAATCTACATTATTAATGTTAGTATCTGCATTAGCTGGAAAAGACTATATTATGAAAGCATATAATGAAGCAGTAAAAGAAAAATATCGATTTTTTAGTTTTGGAGATGCTATGTTTATTCAATAAGGAGGTTGCCAAAGGTTGCCAAAGGGGACGGGGTATTTTGGCAACTTGATATTTTTACTTTTTAAATAAAATCAGAAAGTTATTCAAAGGTTGCCAAAATACCCCGTCCCCTTTGGCAACCTTTGGCAACCTTCAATCAGAAAAAGGGAGGAACTATGAAACCAGCAGTAACATATGAATTATTACATGAATGTAAACAAACAGGAGCAAGAAGAGGTGTTATTCATACACCTCATGGAGATATACAAACACCAGTATTTATGCCAGTAGGAACACAAGCAACTGTAAAATCAATGACACCAGAAGAACTAAAAGAGATGGTAGAGGCACAAATTATATTATCAAATACTTATCATTTATATTTAAGACCAGGGCAAGATATTGTAAAAGAAGCAGGTGGGCTTCATAATTTTATGAAATGGGATAGACCAATTTTGACAGACAGTGGTGGATTTCAGGTGTTCAGCTTAGGAGATTTAAGAACAATTTCAGAGGAAGGTGTAGAGTTTAAATCTCATTTAGATGGAAGCAGACATTTCTTTTCACCAGAAAGTGTTATGAAAACAGAAGAAGATTTAGGTGCAGATATTATTATGGCTTTTGATGAATGTGTAGAATATCCAGCAAGTTATGAATATACAAAACATTCTATGGAAAGAACTACTAGATGGGCAAAAAGGTGTAAAGAAGCTCATAAAACAGAAAATCAAGCTTTGTTTGGAATTATACAAGGTGGATTTTATGAAGATTTAAGAGAACAAAGTGTAAAAGATTTAACTGAATTAGATTTGCCAGGATATGCTATTGGAGGAATTAGTGTAGGAGAACCAAAAGAAGAATTTTTAAGAATACTTCGATTTACAGCACCATTAATGCCAAAACACAAACCAAGATATCTAATGGGAGTAGGGACACCAGATTATTTAATAGAATCAGCAATTTCTGGAATTGACATGTGTGATTGTGTATTACCTACAAGAATAGCCAGAAATGGAACAGCATTAACTTCAAGAGGAAAAGTTGTTGTAAGAAATGCAACTTATGAAAGAGATTGGAATACATTGGATGAAGAATGTGATTGTTACACTTGTAAAAATTATTCAAGAGCGTATATTAGGCATCTTATCAAGACAAACGAGATTTTAGGTGTTAGATTATTATCAATACATAATTTAAGATTCTTGACTAATTTAATGGAAAAGGTTAGAATAGAAATAGAGAAAGATAATTTAGCAACTTTTAGAGATGAATTTTATAAAAAATATGGCTATGAAGCTAAAAAGTAGGAGGGTATATATGAATTTACTAAATGAAGATGTTTCAATAGATAAAGGAAGTAAAACAAGAAATATTATTAGAATAATAATTGTTTTTATTATACTGATTATAATAGCAATAATAGCAATTATTTCATATATGATGTACCTAGAAAAAAACATTTTACATTTGTATGTAAATGGTGTAGAAAATGCTGAGGTTAAAAATTTGTTGATATTTGAAGAAGATGGAACTATATATGTACCAGTAAGGGCAATTTCTACTTATTTAGGATATAATAGTTATAATGGAGAATATAGCAACAAATCTGAGGACAATAGTAAATGTCATGTAAAATGTGAAGGAGAGGTAGTAAACCTTAACTTAAATTCTAATAAAATATATAAATTAAATGTAAAAGAAAATAATAATAATTATACATATATATATATGGACAAGCCTGTGAAAGCAATTAATGGTGAATTATATATAACAACTGATGGAATGGAAAAAGTATTTAATAGTTTATTTATTTATGACCAAGAAAATAATAGAATTATGATTAATACAACACCATACTTGATAACATCTTATAAAAATAAGGTTTTAGATTATGGATATACTAAAATAAGTGAAGTATTTGAAAATGAAAAAGCAGTACTAAAAAATATACTAATTGTTACAGATGATAAATATTATGGAGTAATAAATGCAACAGATGGTACAGAAATTTTAGAATGTAAATATGATGATATTAGATATCAAGAATCTACAGGAGATTTTATTGTATATAGTGGAAATAAATATGGAATTATGGGAACAGATAGAAAAACAAAAATAAATATTAGTTATGATAGTATTAAATTAATGGATTATGATGTAGGACTATATTTAGTAAGTAGAAATAATAGATATGGAGTTGTAGATTTAAATGGAAATACCATTATTTATGCAGAAAATGACCAAATAGGAGTTGATATATCAAGATTTCAAGAAAATGATTTAAAAACAGGCTATATTTTAATAAACAATTTAATACCTGTTAGGAAAAATAATAAATGGGGCTTATTTGATACTAAAGGAAACCAAGTAGTTGATTTTGAATATGATAGTTTTGGATATATTGCAAATAATAATAGAGAGGCAAATAATTTATTAGTAATACCAAATTATAATGTAATTGTAGCATGTATAGACAGAAAATATACATTATTAAATTCATTAGGAGAACAACCAATTAAAGCTTTTGTTGATGACATATATATGGTAATTAGTGGTGGAGAAAAATATTATAAAATGAATGCTAATGATAAAACCTATGATGTAGAAAAATATTTAGATAAATTAGGTGTAATATCATCAAACTCAAACAATGATACTAAAAATAATGATACAAATAATTCATCTAATACTACAACAGATAATAATGAAAACAGTAATCAAGTTGATAATGATGCAAATAAAGTAAATGAAGAAAATATTGAGACAAATAATGATGAACAGCAAAACAATGATGAACAACAAAATTTTGAAGGACTAGAGAATAATGAATAGGAGTAAAGGTTGAAAAAATATAATTAGAATTATAAATTGATTTACAAAATAGAGAATATTTGCTTGAATTATAAGTAAAGATTCTCTATTTTGAATTTTGACCAGTCATACTAATAGAAAAAAATAAAAAAATAGTATATAAATAAGGAAGGCGTGTATTAACGAAATCAAAGATTTCGATGCACATATGTAATTTTCTATACAATAAGAAAA
Source organism: uncultured Clostridium sp. (assembly GCA_947364715.1). Classification (GTDB taxonomy): domain Bacteria; phylum Bacillota; class Clostridia; order TANB77; family CAG-508; genus CAG-269. The sequence goes on along the minus strand of CANAUI010000026.1, from coordinate 1,898 downwards.
TGTATACTAATTAATGGACAAGGAAGAAAGGATGAAAAATATGAAAAGAGCATTTTTATTTCCTGGGCAAGGTGCACAAGTTGTAGGAATGGGAAAAGATATTTATGAAAAATATGATGAAGCAAAAAAGATTTATGATGAAGCATCAAAAATATCTGGAATAGATGTAAAAAAACTTTGTTTTGATGGACCAGAAGAAGAATTAAATAAAACAGAAAATACACAAATTGCAATATTGACAACAAGCCTAGCTATACTAGAAGTTTTAAAAGCAAAAGGAATAGAAGCAGACATTGCAGTAGGATTAAGTTTAGGAGAATATGGAGCTTTAATTTATGCAGGAATTATCAGTTTTGAAGATGGTATAAAATTGATACAAAAAAGAGGATATTATATGGGAAATCTTTTGCCTGAGGAAAAATTTTCTATGTCAGCTATTATTGGATTAGATTCAATGAAAATAGAAGAAGTTTGTAAGGAGCTTTCTAAAGAAAATAAATTTATTGTTGTTGCAAATTATAATTGTAGTGCACAAACAGTTATATCAGGACAAGAAGATGCTATTGATAAGGCAATGGAAATATTAAAAAGCCAAGGTGCTAAAAGGGCATTAAAATTAAATACAAGTGGACCATTCCACACAATAAAATTAGAGAAAGCAAAAGAAGCATATGAAAAGGAATTGGTAAATATTAATTTTAATCTTGATACAAAGACTAAAGTTATAAAAAATATAGATGGTACATATTATACTGAAAATGATAATATAAAAGAAATTTTAGCAAATCATATCATCAGTCCAGTAAGATTTGATAAAGCAATAAAGTTAATGGAACAAGCAGAAGTAGATGAATATATAGAAATTGGACCAGGAAAAACCTTAACAGGATTTGTAAAAAAAGATAATAAAGAAGCAAAAACATTTAATATAAATAATGTAGATAGTTTAGAAAAATATTTAGAAAGATAAGATATGATAATAACACTGTTAACTTAAGGTGTTATACGATTTTATAATACCTTAAAAAATTAAATTTTTTCGAAAGGAAGGAAAACGATGGAAGAAAATAAAACTGTATTTGTAACAGGAGCTTCAAGAGGAATAGGAAAAGAAGTAGCACTAAAATTTGCAGAAAATGGATATAATGTTGTTATGAACTATGTTTCAAGTAAAACAAATGTTGAAGAATTAAAAGAAGAATTTGAAAGCAAAGGTGTAAAAACCTTAATAATGCAAGCAGATGTAACAGACAAAGAAGCAATAGAACAATTAGTGAAAAAAGCAATAGAAGAATTTGGAAATATAGATGTATTGGTAAATAATGCAGGTATTACAAAAGATAATCTATTAATGAGAATGAGTGAAGAAGAATTTGACAAAGTAATAGAAGTAAATTTAAAAGGAACATATATTGTGACAAAGGCAGTTACAAAATATATGATGAAAAAGAGAAAAGGAAGTATTATTAATTTATCATCAGTTGTAGGTGTTGTAGGAAATGCAGGACAATGTAATTATTCAGCATCAAAAGCTGGAATTATTGGATTTACTAAAAGTGTAGCAAAAGAATTATCTTCAAGAAATATTAGAGCAAATGCAGTAGCACCAGGATTTATAGAAACAGATATGACTTCTGTTTTATCAGATGAAGTAAAAGAAAATATATATAATCAAATTCCATTAAAAAGAATGGGAACTGCAAAAGAAGTAGCAAATTTGATTTATTTTTTAGGTTCAAATGAAAGTGGTTATATAACTGGTCAAGTTATTAATGTTGATGGTGGAATGGTTATGTAAAAACAAATTGAAAATATCATCTTGAACATTTACAGTATTAAAAATGAAAGACCAACTATAAAAAGTCAAGTATTTTTTGAAAAAAATTAAAAAAGTTTTT
>CANAUI010000025.1 GCA_947364715.1 uncultured Clostridium sp. | reverse complement strand
CATTTTGTAAGATGATTACATTATACTAATTTAGTTTTACTCTTTTTTTCTGCAAGTATGTGGAGTATATATACAAATGATGATGCTATTTTTGCTATTGGGGCTCCGACTGTTGAATTGTTTGTTGCGTCTTATAATAACAGAAATAATAAATCCAATACCATTATATTAGGTTTAGAAACATATGGTTATACTTATAATACAGAAAGAGGTTGGTTTACAGCTAATGATAATCATAGGATTTATAATAATGGTTCAGCATGGTGGATTGCTTCGCCTTATAATAGCGGAGAAGGCAATTGCAATCCATTTTTGGATAGTAGTCTTGGCAATTTTAACTGGAACTCTGTCGAACGGTGGCGTGCGTGCTATTCGTCCTGTAGTTTGTATACCAACAAATGTATTCAACAGTAAATATACATTACAAAATGATTAGATAGGAAAAAAATTAGAAGTAATTTGTATTTATATAAATTTATATTATCATTTCTAAAAATAAAAAACTAGTTAAAAATTCTCGAGTAAAATAGAGTAAAAATAACTAGTTTTTTATGTTTTTCTTATGTTTCGCCATTTTAACTAATTAACAACATAATACTTGAATAAATTTATTGCATGCTGTATAATAACTATAATAAAACGAGTATTACTCATAAAATTAAAATAAAACTACATACCTTTATGAGTCATTATTCGTAAAATTGCTAACATTTTTGTCAATCAAAAGGTATAAAAATATATACCTTTTTTGTTTGACAAACTTTAGGAAATGTTGTGAAATGTCGAAAAAAGACATATTTATCATATAATTAAATAGTAGGTGATGATGTATGAATAATAAAATTGAAGAATTTATAGATGGTATTACACCAAGTAATTATTTTATTACTAAATCTATGGAAATATCTAAAGTTAGTAATTCTGGAACCTTATGGTATACGAAAAAATATTTAGTACTATATGATGCAATATTTTTATCAAAAAAGATTAATACAGCTGAAGGTATTAAAGAAATAAAAAATAATTTTGAAAATTATATTTCAACTTTACCAGAAAGCCAAAAAGAAGAAGCTACTGCATTCTTTTTTCCTAAGCATGCAGATTTAAGAGGTGACTTTAGAACTTACAATGAGTTTGCAGGAATTATTAGTTTAGATGAAGACCTACATCATTATTATTCAACAGTTGATAAATATTATTTTGTTTATTTAATGAATACTGGAGGACAATCTGGAGTTAAAGCATACATCAAAGAAAAACTTTATCAAGATGATTTTGTTGTATCAAATTTGACTAAAATCATTAATGAATACAAGGAATTATATCCAGAAGAAAATGTTGATGTAAGAGGTACAATAAATGATTATCATGCATCATTAAGAAATGAAAGAAAAATCTTATTTTACTATGGATATTTTCATTCAAGAAGTAATGGAGCAGGAAATGAAAATGAATTTGCAAGTTTAACTCCTATTGGAGAATTGGCGCTAAAATCTAATTCAAAGGAATTTGCTATAATCTGGGAGCATCAAAAAATAAAGCTGATTTCGCAACCTGTTACTATCGAATTTCCATCTATTACTGAAAGTAACCGTTGTGATTATAAAAAATTCAAACTAAATTATAGTCCATATATTTCAATTCTAAAGTGTTTGGCATATAACAATAAAATTGGACCTAGATTTTATGATAGAATATTAGCTAGAACAAATAATGATAATATAGAAGATGTACTTGAAAATTATGATTTGTTTAATGAAAATATTGGTATTATAGAAGCATATATTCAAGGATTTAATTTAAGAAGTGAATTTAAAAATGAAGATTTTGAAAAAGAAATAAAAAAATATTTATTAGGAATCAGAAGTGATTTAGATAAAGATTATAATGATAACTATTTAGGTTGTGTATCTAGTTCAAGAAATAATGAATGGATTGTCACAGATAGTGATAAGCTCCATAAGATTTTAAATATATATAATCAAATTGAAAAATATAAAATTAAAAGATATATATCATTATTTCAAGATTGTGAGATTGAATTAAGAAATAAATATTTATCTGTATATTCTGCTGGAACATATAATATGAATCATAGAGTTAAAATGGCATGGGATTTATATAACATAAAAAAAGACAATGTTATTGTTCTTTCATTAATTGTAACAGATTATTTAATGTATTCTAATATAAATTTAGAAAATATAAATTATATTACATTATATGAATATACAAAATTAAATTTTGTTTCTGTATTAAAAAGTTTAAATTTAAAAACTAAACGTGACATAATAAATGCTCTAAAGAATGTTGCTGAAAGAATCAAAAATAATTCTTTAGAAGATATTGAATATATAGAAGATTACTCAATAGAAAGAAGATATGTCAATAGATATAGTGAGATTAATTCTGATGATTTACTTAGAAGAATATATGAAGTTTCAGCAGAAAATGTTAGACCTACTCTTGAAAGAAAGCGTGATGGAAGAATTATTGATTTATTACATACATACTATTTGACTAACTGTTCTGACGAAAATCATTTAATAAAATGTGAATGTTGTGGAGAAACAACTTTTATTAAAAATAATGATGAACCATATTTAGAATATCATCATTTGATTCCATTTAGTATTGCAGATGGTCCAGACCATTATGAAAATATTTTTGGTATTTGTGCAATGTGTCATAGGAAAATGCATTCAATAAAAGATTGTTATAAAGATGAATTATATGATGGATTTGATGTTAATAATCACTTACATATAAATATATTAGAAAGATTAAAAAATCTTTATACTCAACATATTTTAAAATCATATCAATTAGAATATGCTTTATCTGAATATATTATTAATGAAAAAGAGTATAATTTGATTTTAGCTTAGTTGTAGAAAGGGGAAAACTATTATGGATGAAGAAATGAATAAGTTTATAGGTAAAATCAACAATGATGATTGTATTAAATTTATGAAAAAATTGCCAGATAATTGCATAGATTTGACTGTAACAAGTCCTCCTTATGATAACTTAAGAGATTATGAAAACAAATTAGTTTGGGATTATAATACTTTTAGAAAAGTTGCAAGAGAATTATATAGAGTAACCAAAAAAGGTGGGATTGTAGTTTGGGTTATTGCTGATAAAACTGACAAAGGAAATAAATCACTAACAAGTTTTAAACATGCTTTATATTTCCAGGAAGTTGGATTTAATATATATGATGTTATTATATATGAAAAAGCTGGGTCTGGACCACCTCATCCTAATAGATATTTCAATTCATTTGAGTATATGTTTGTAATGAGTAAAGGTAAGCCAAATACTGTTAATTTATTAAAAGATAAAAGAAATTCATGTGCTGGTATGTCTACTTTTGGTGATATAACCAGACGAGAAAAAGATGGTAGTTTAACTAATAAAGGAAAAAAAGTAATTAATGAATTTGGAATTAGGACAAATATATGGAGATATAATAATGGAAAAGGATTTTCTAGTAAGGATAAAATTGCTTATGAACATCCTGCTACATTTCCTGAAAAACTAGTTGAAGACCACATAAAATCATGGTCTAATCCAGGTGATATAGTATTTGACCCTTTTGGTGGAAGTGGAACTACTGCCAAAGTAAGTATAGACCTAGATAGACAATGGTTATATGTTGAAAAAGTAGAAAAGTATTGTGATATTGCTAAAAGAAGAATTCAAAATATGGGGGTAGAATTAGATGTATAAGACAATAATAATTAAAAATAATATTGATACATGTATTGAAGAACTAACCTCTAATTTTAATAATTTAACATCAAATGGAAGTTTATTTTGTATTGTTAGAACACAATACAAAAATGGAAAAGTAAAAAAAGATTTTATGGATTTAATAGAATATGGAACATCATTAAATTTATATTATATAAATACAATTGTAATACCTGATTTTACTGATAAATTAGATAACATATTATATTGTGTATGGTTTACTAAAGACAAAAAAAATTATTATTTTAATAAGGATTCTATAAGAGAAAAATCCATTTGGAAAGATGTTGAATGGGGAAAAAGAGAAAAAAACTATAATGCAAAAGGTAAAGACCCTGGAAATGTATGGATTCCAACAGAAGATGATGGAAAGGCAAATATAACAAATCATATATTGTTAACTATAAATCAAGTATTTGATAGACTATTATCTACTACTCTAGTAGATAATGATAAATATTTATTGATAAATGATGAAAATACTAATTATAAATATAAAAACTTTAATAATGATATAAAAGTAATTGAAAATAAATATGATGATATTTACTTTGGTAATTATATTAAAGATTGTGTTATAGATGAATTTAAAGGAAAAGTTATTTTTGGAACATCAGAAAATATGGATAAACTGAAAGATAATACTGTAAATATGATTGTTACTTCTCCACCATATTGGAATTTAAAAGATTATTATAAAGAAAATCAAATTGGACAAGAATCATATGAAATATATAGTAATAGAATGTATGCTGTTTGGGAACAATGTTTTAAAAAATTAAAAGATGATGGTAGTATTTGGATTAATATTAATATAAGAACAAGAAACGGAAATCCTATATTATTACCTAAATTATTTGTTGAACAATGTAGTAAGATAGGTTTTATATATAGAGGTATATTAATTTGGCATAAGTCATCTGGAATTCCTACTAGTGCGAGAAACTTAAGTGACCATCATGAATATGTTTTAATTTTTACTAAATCAAATAAATCAAATATAAATATTAATAAATTTGAATCTTATAGTGATTATAAAAACGATTCTATTTCACATAAATTATTCTGGAACATAAATAGAAAAGCAGGAAGTGTTGGAAAAAATACAATTCATCCAGCTATTTTTCCAACTGAACTTATTAATAGAATAAATAATATATCTACAGAAGTAGGAGGATTAGTTGTTGACCCATTTTTAGGAAGTGGTACTAGTCTAATTGCTTCAATTAATAATAAACGTAATTTTGTTGGATATGAATTCAATGAAGGATTTAAGGAATTAATGGATAATAGATTTGAAAAAGAAATAGTACATTATGATAATAATAAAGTGAAATATATATATAACATATAGTGTTACAGTTCAGTAAGTATTTGCCTTATTGAACTGTAACCATATAGTCGAGAATTTACAAAAAAATAACATAAATTACTTGTAAAAAGCAATATATTGGTGTAAAATACTCATGTATTGCAAATAGCTAGGAGGAAGAAAAAACATGAGATTTGTAACAGATGAAAAATCAAAAGAAGAATATAAAAAATTTTTAGAAGGACATGAAAGATGTAACTTTCAACAAGCATTAGAATGGGCTGAAGTAAAAAAGCCAAATTGGAAACCAGAAGTTATATTAGCAGAAGACCAAAATAAAAATATTATTGGGTCTTTATGTGTATGGATAAGAAAAATACCTATGTTTGGAAACATAATGTATTCATCAAGAGGACCTGTTTGTGATATACATGATGAAAATGTTATGAAACAATTAACAGAAGGAGCAAAACAATTAGCAAAGAAATATAATGCATTTGTATTAAGAACAGAACCAGATATTGAAAGTAATAACCAAGAATTTAGAAAAGTAGTTACAAATTTAGGATATAAAATTAAAGATGATGCAAAAGATTTTAAAGATGAAATACAACCAAGATATGTATTTCGTTTAGATATAAAAGATAAAACAGAAGAAGAAATTATGGCAGGATTTCATCAAAAATGGAGATATAATGTTCGATTAGCAGGAAAAAAAGGTGTAACAGTAAAAGAAGGAAACAAAGAAGACTTAAAAGATTTCCACAGAATTATGGTGGAAACTGGGGAAAGAGATGGTTTTATTATTAGACCATTAGAATATTTTGAAAAAATGTATGATTGTTTGGGACCAAAACATATGAAAATTTTAATGGCATATTATGAAGGAAAACCAATATCAGGTGTTATTCCAATCTTTTATGGTAATAAGACATGGTATTTATATGGTGCAAGTAGTAATGAACATAGAAATTTAATGCCAAATTATTTATTACAATGGGAAATGATTAAAATGGCAATAGCTAGACATGATGATATTTATGATTTTAGAGGAGTATCAGGTGTAGTAGATGAAAAACATCCACAATATGGATTATATAGATTTAAAAAAGGATTTGGTGCTACTTTTACAGAGTTTATAGGAGAAGTATATTATCCTTTTAAACCATTAAAATATAAATTGTATAAATTTTCAGAAAAAGCTTTTAGAACATTAAGACAATTAAAAAGAAAAAGTCTTAATCAAAAATAACTAACATTAAGAATGTAAAGATATGTAAAAAAATTAAAAGTTGACTTTTGTTTAAAGAAAGGAAAGAAATGAAAGCTTTAGTTATAGAAAAAAAAGATTTAGTGCATAATATAGAGAAAATAAAAAAATATGCTGAAATAAATGGACCAGATGATAATGGTAAAAAAGTAAAGATTATTGCTGTTGTAAAAGGAAATGGATATGGACTAGGATTAATAGAATTTACAAAATTATTGATAGATAATGGTATTTCATTTTTTGCAGTAGCTACAATAGAAGAAGCTTTACAATTAAGAGAAGCAGGAATTAAAGAAGATATTTTAATGTTATCTTCTACTGCAATTAAAGAAGATGTAAAAAAATTAGTAGATAATCGTATTATTCTTACTATTGGGTCAAAAGAAGATATACAAGTAGCAGAAGAAGTGTCTAAAGAAAATAACACAAAAATTAGAGCACATTTAAAAATTGATACAGGTTTTGGAAGATATGGATTTGTCTATTCAGACAGAGATTCTATTATAGAGGCTTTAAAAGAACTAAAAAATATAGAAATTGAAGGTACATTTTCACATTTTTCAGTTAGTTTTTTTAATGATAAATATACAAAATTACAATTTGATAGATTTATTAATGTAATTGAAGTTTTAAAGATGAATGATATAAAAACAGGAATATTACATATTTGTAATTCATCAGCATTTATTAAATTTTCTAATATGCATCTAAATGCTGTAAGAGTTGGGTCAGCTTTTTTAGGAAGAATTGCTTTTAAAAATAATCTGGGGTTAAAAAGAATTGCACATCTGGAAGCAGAAGTTTCAGAAATAAAAGAATTGCCAAAAGGATTTAATATTGGATATTCCAACACATATATAACAAATAAAAAAACGAAGATAGCTTTAATACCAGTAGGATATATGGATGGAATTAATATAGAAACAGGAAGAGATATGTTTAGATATGTGGACAAACTAAGATATATTGTAAGAGATATCAAAGATTTTTTAAAAAATCAAAATATGTATGTGAAAATTGGTGATAATAAGTGTAAAGTTTTAGGAAGAATTGGAACATATCATATTGTTTGTGATATAACAAATAAAAATATAAAAACAGGAGAAAAGGCAATAATTAATATTAATCCAAAATATGTAGATTCTAATGTGAGAAGGGAGTACAGATAATGGATTCAGAAGATAAAAAAAGAAATGTAAAAGAAAAAAAGGAAGAATATAAGGAATTAAAAGGAATGGGATTTTTCAAAAAGTTAAAATATTCTATTTTTAATATAGAAAAATATCCAGAAATAGCATCAGAAGGTATAGGAAAAGCTATATCTTATATATCAAAATTGATATTAATTTTAGCAGTTATCTTAAGTATATGGACATTATATCAAACATATCAAATAATAAATGAAGGAACAAACTATCTAAAAAATGAATTCCCAGAGTTTTCATATAGTGATGGAACATTAATTGTAGATTCAGAAGAGCCAATTATTGTTGAAAATGAGAAATTTGGAAAAATTATTATAGATACAAATACTGATTCAGAAGAAACTATTAATCAATATTTGAATCAGATGAATGAATTTGGAACTGGTACATTAGTTTTAAAAAATAGAGTTGTTTTAAAAAATATTACAATGATTGGAGAAGTATCTTATAATTATAAAGAATCATTCGGGAGTATGAATTTAACAGAATTTAATAAACAAGATGTTGTAAATTATGTACAAAATGGTGAAATAAACAGTTTATATTTTAGTGTATTTATTACTTTATTTATATATAGTTTTGTAATGTATTTTACAAATACTTTATGGTATGCAATTATTATAGGCATTGTTGGATATTTCACTATGTGGATGTTGAAGATGAAAATGAGATATATAGCTGTATTAAATATGGCCATCTATGCTTTAACACTTTCAACAATATTAAATATCTTGTATTTGATTGTAAATATTGCATTTAATTTTACAGTTCAATATTTTTACATTATGTATATAACAGTAGCAACAATTTATTTACTAGCATCTATATTTATTTTAAAAACAGATTTAATAAAAAGACAGGCAGAAGTAATGAAAATAGTAGAAGTACAACAAATTGTAAAAAAAGAGTTAGAAGAAAAACAAGAGGAAAAAAATCAACAAGAAAAAGAAGAGAGACAAAAAAAGGATAAAGAAGAAGAATCTAAAGATAAAAAACAAAAAAATAAAGAGAACAAAGAAAACACTAAACATGACGAACCAGAAGGCTCTAACGCATAAAGAAAAAAATAGATTTATACCTTAAGGAGGAATGAAAGCAAATATGAATAAGGATAATAATAAAGAAAAAAGTAAAAGATTACTTTTTTCTTCGGTAGGATTAATTATTCTGCTAGTTATAATAGTAGTAGGAATTATTATTTATAATCAAAATAATGAGAAAAAAGATGAAAATACATTAGCATATACAGATTTAATTAAAGAAATTTCTTATGGAAATATTGAAAAAGTAGAATTAACAACAGGAAGTAGAACAGCAAAGATAACAATTAGGAATGAAGAGAAACCAAAAAAAGCAATTATTCCAGATACAGAAGCATTTGTTACATTAATTCAAACAAAAGTTGCAGAAGGAAATGAAATAGAATTAATTCAAAAACCACAAAGTTTTTTTGCACAAATGCCAAGTGTTTTATTTTCAGTTCTTCCAACAATTATTATGGTAGCTTTATTTATCATGATATTTAAGATGCAAGGACTTGGAGAAAAAGGAAAAGTATATGATGAAACAGAAAGAAAAACGAAAATAAAGTTTGATGATGTTGCAGGACTAGAAGAAGAAAAAGGAGAATTAATTGAAATTGTTGATTTCTTAAAAAGACCAGAAAAATATACAAAAATGGGAGCAAGAGTTCCAAAAGGAGTACTTTTATATGGTAAACCAGGAACAGGAAAAACACTAATTGCAAAAGCAATCGCAGGTGAAGCAGATGTACCATTTATTTCTATGAGTGGGTCAGAATTTATTGAAATGTTTGCAGGATTAGGTGCTTCTCGTGTTAGAAAATTATTTGAAAGAGCTAGAAAATTAGCACCATGTATTGTATTTATAGATGAAATTGATGCAATTGGCTCAAGAAGAACATCTAATAGTGGTGCAGAAACAGAAAATAATCAAACTTTAAATCAATTATTAGTAGAAATGGATGGATTTAGTTCTGAAGAAACTATAATTGTATTAGCAGCAACCAATAGACCTGAAATGCTAGATAAGGCATTATTAAGACCAGGAAGATTTGATAGACAAATTACTATACCAAACCCAGATTTAAAAGGAAGATTAGAAATTTTAAAAATTCATAGTAAAGATAAAAAATTATCAGACAATGTCAATTTAGAAAGTATTGCAGAAGATACAGCTGGATTCACAGGTGCTGAACTAGAAAATATATTAAATGAATCAGCAATAGTTGCAACTAAAAATAAACATGAAGAAATCGAAAATGATGATATAGAAGAAGCAGTAAAAAAAGTAACAGTAGGATTAGAAAAAAGAGAAAGAGTAATATCAGATAAAGATAAAAGATTAACAGCTTATCATGAAGCTGGACATGCTGTTGTTAGTAGATATTTACCAAGTCAAACAAATGTAAAAGAGGTATCTATTATACCTAGAGGTGTTACTGGTGGATATACAATGTATAAATCAAATGAAGATAAATATTATATATCAAAAACAGAAATGCAAGAAAAATTAATAGCTCTTCTAGGTGGTCGAGTAGCTGAAAAATTAGTATTAGATGATATCTCTACTGGAGCAAGTAATGATATTGAAGTTGCTACACAAATAGCAAGAGATATGGTTACAAAATATGGTATGAGTGATACTTTAGGTCCAATTGATTTCCAAGGAAAAGAACCTTATGAAATGCAAATGTTTGGAGAAAATATTGGAGATAAAATTGGACAAGAAGTAAAAATATTAATTGATACAGCATATAGAGATGCTATGACTTTATTAAAAGAGCATAGAGATAAATTAGATAAAATTGCTGAAACTTTATTACAAAAAGAAAAGATAAATGAACAAGAATTTAATCAAATTTTTGAAGTAGATTAATAATAAAATAAGATATAGTAATATGAATGATTGAAAAATATTCATTATCTCTAGAATAACACTATCAAGAGGAGTTTTTACACTCCTCTTAATAACATTAAATTATTTACTCAATTCACAAATTGCTTTTGCATAAATTTTACATGCAAATAATAAATTATCAATTGAAATAAATTCATCAGTTTGATGACACATATCTTTTTGACCAGGAAGATTAGCTCCAAAAGAAACACAATTATCAAAAGCTCTAGCATATGTAGCACCACCAATTGCAATTGGTTCTAAATATGAATTTGCTTCTGTATTATAAATATCACAAAGTGTTTTTACTAAATAGTTATCTTTTGGAATATATAATGCTGGTTTAGAGGCAACTTTTTTGTAAGTAATATTTTTATAATCAGATAAACATTTTAAAAATATGTTTTCAATATTTGCAATAGAAGTGTGGATTGGAATTCTTAAATTTAGACCTATTTTTAAAAGGTTATTTTCAAGACTAAGTTTTCCAACATTTAAAGTTAAACTACCAGATTCATCTTTAAAGTTCATACCTAAGCTTTTACCATTATATTCTGTATGAATATATTTTGCAAAAAAATCAAATAATTCTATAGAGATATTATAGGCTTTAAATAATGAATCTAAAAGAACAATTAATCGGGAAATTGCATTAATTCCTAAATCTGGGTGAGCTGAATGAGCACCAATACCATGTGAAGTTAGTTTTAATTCTTCATCATTTAATTTGTAAATATCAATATCAAAATCATATTTATCTAATATTTTTTTAATCGTTTTTATAAAATCTTCCATCACAATACTAGAATCAATTTTTAAGATAGTACTACATATCTTAGGAACAACATTGATAGCATTGTTATTACAATCAATTTTTTGGATTGTAATAGGTATATCTAGATTATTATAATCCATTGAAAAATATGGTGTTAAAATACCCTTTTCGGCATAAATGCAAGGAAAATCAGCATCTGGACTAAATCCAATTGTAGGAAATTCCTCATTTTCCTTATAGTAATTAATACATTTCCAAGAGTTTTCTTCATTTAAACCTAAAATTAATCGAACTCGTTTATTAACTTTACAATTATCTAAGACATATTTCATAGCATATAAAGAGGCAATGACTGGGCCTTTATCATCAATTGCACCTCTACCATAAATTTTGTTATCAAATATAGTGGCAGAAAATGGAGGATAAGTCCAATTATCACCACTAGGAACAACATCTAAATGCCCAATAATCCCTAGTATTTCTTCACCTTCTCCAAATTCTATATATCCACAATATCCATCTATGTTTTTTGTTCTAAAACCTAGCTTATTTCCTAAATCTAACATATATTCTAATGCTTTGTTGATATTTTCTCCAAAAGGAATTAAAGGATTTTTTGATTCTTTATATACACTTGGAATTTGAATTAATTCTTGAAGTTTTTGTATTATTTCATTTTTATTATTTTCTATATAATTATCTAACATAAATACCTCCTTGTATAATACTTATTATTTACCATTATTTTTAAGAACTGTCAATAAATAAATTTGTAGTAAAATAGGAAAGTTACAATTCATAGCTGATAAATATTATCTTTTTGAATTAACGACGAATGTGCCGTGGAATAGATGTATAAATTCTTAGGTTTAAATAACTGAGGAAGCGTAATAACGAGAGGCTCGGTTATTTAAAACTTAGAATTTATAATCTATGTATCAAGCCGAGGAGATAATGAAAAAAGATAATATTTATCAGCTGTGAATTGTAACATAGAAAAGAAGAAATTAATAATATTATTTAAAAAAGCTAGAAAAAACATTTATATAATGATATAGTATAAACAGAAAAAATAAAGAGGTGTTAATTATGAAATTAAATACTGTAAACGAATTAGAAAAAATGGCAAAAGAAATAAGAAAAGGAATTATTGAGCAAGTATATAATGGTCAATCTGGTCATCCAGGAGGGTCATTATCAGTAGCAGATATTTTAACTGTATTATATTTCAACGAATTAAAAATTGACGAAAAAAATCCTAAATGGGAAGAAAGAGATAGATTTATTTTATCAAAAGGACATTGTTCACCAGCACTATATAGCTGTTTAGCAAACAGAGGATTTTTCCCAGTAGAAGATTTAAAAACATTTAGAAAATTAGAAAGTTATTTACAAGGACACCCAGACATGAATAAAATACCAGGAGTTGACATGACAACAGGTTCATTAGGACAAGGATTATCAGCAGGTATAGGAATGGCAATTGCAGGAAAAATGGATAAAAAAGATTATAGAGTATATTGTGTATTAGGAGATGGAGAAATTGAAGAAGGTCAAATTTGGGAGGCTACTATGTCTGCTAAAAAATACGAATTAGATAATCTTTGTATTATTGTAGATAACAATAATTTACAAATTGATGGAACAATAGAAAAAGTTATGAGTCCATATCCAATAGATGAAAAATTTAAAAGTTTTGGATTTGAAATAATAAAAATAGATGGGCATAATATACAAGAAATTTTAGATGGTTTTGATGTAGCCAAACACATAAAAGGAAAACCAGTTTGTATTATTGCTAAAACAATAAAAGGAAAAGGCATATCTTATATGGAAAATCAAGTTGGTTGGCATGGAACAGCACCTAATGAGGAACAATATAAAATTGCAATGAAAGAATTAGTTTAAAAAAATAATCAGCATCTTTTGTTATAAAACTTCATTTGAAATTTATGATGAGTAAAAAAGTATGTTTGATAAATTTAAAATTTGTTTGTCTAACAAATACTAATTCTTTTAAGCACTAACAAGAATAAAACAGAAAAGATTAGGAGATATACATGGAATTAGTAGGAGAAGTAGAAGATATTATTTATTATAATGAAACAAATAGTTATATGATAGCAGAATTTGATACAGAAGATGAACAAAATATAATTGTAGGATATTTACCATTTGTATCAATTGGAGATAATATTAAAGTAATAGGTAATTTTGTAGAACATAAAAAATATGGAAGACAATTTAAAGTAGAAACCTTTGAAAAATTAATGCCACAAACAATAGGAGCATTAGAAAAATATTTGGCAAATGGAAATATAAAAGGAGTAGGAGAGGCATTAGCAAAAAGAATTGTTAGTAAATTTGGAGAAGATACTGTACAAATTTTTAAAACAGAACCACAACGTTTAGCAGAAATAAAAGGAATTTCAAATACAAAAGCTATTGAAATTGCAGAAAGCTTTTTAGAAAACTGGGAAGTTTGGCAAATTGTTGGTTTTTTAGAAAAATTTGGAATTGGAGCAGAATTTGCCAAAAAAGTATATGAGTTATTAGGAATAAATGCAATTGAGCAAATTGAAAAAGACCCATATATATTAATTGATATTGCAAGAGGTGTAGATTTTAAGCAAATTGATAAAATGGCTTTAGATTTAGGAATTAGTTATGATAATAATAAAAGAATTAGAAGTGGAATTAAATATGCTTTAATCAGAGCAACCTATAATGGACATACATGTGTTATAAAGGAAAACTTAATTCAGTTTGTTATATCTTTATTAGATGTAATGACTGAAAATATAGAAGATGGATTAATAGAATTAAGAGCAAATGATGAAATAATTGTAGAAGAAAGAAATGATGGGACAGGAACATGGATTTATTTATCTAATTTTTATTATACAGAACAAGAAATTGCTGTTAAAATAAAACAATTACAAAAAGCTTCTAATATAAAGAAAATAAAAAATATACAAACAATTTTAAAAAAGAAAGAAACTGATTCTAATATAGAATTATCAGAAAAGCAAAAAGAAGCAATTGAATTAGTTAATGAAAATAATGTAACCATTATTACTGGTGGACCTGGAACAGGAAAAACCACTATTATTAAAAGTATTATTGATATTTATGAACAAAAAGGAAATAAAGTGGTATTATGTGCACCAACAGGAAGAGCTACTAAAAAAATGACAGAAACAACAGGAAAAGAAGCTTCTACTTTACATAGACTATTAGAAATTGGAAAAATAGATGAAAATAATTTTTATCAAACAAGTACAGAATATGAAGGAGCACCAATTGATGCAGATTTAATAATTGTAGATGAATTATCTATGGTAGATATGTTTGTGATGAGTTATTTATTAAAATGTATTTATAAAGGAACTAAATTAATATTGGTAGGAGATTGTGACCAATTATCTTCAGTAGGACCAGGAAGTGTATTAAAAGATTTAATTGTATCAGATGTAGTTGAAACCATTCATTTAGATAAAATTTTTAGACAAGCAGCAAAATCAAAGATTATATTAAATGCTCACAAAGTGAATAATGGAGAAGCATTTTTAACAAAAGAAGATGAAGATTATACAGAAGAAACAATGGAAGACTTTTTTTATATAAATGAATCTTCACAAGAAAAAATGTTAGAACAAGTAATATCTTTATGTACAGGAAGATTAAAAAAATATGGAGATTATGACTTTTTTCAAAGTATACAAGTATTAACACCTACTAAAAAAGGAATGATTGGAACAAGAGAATTAAATAAAGCATTACAAGAAAATTTAAATCCTAATATATATGAATTGCCAGAAAAAGCTAATATGGGAGCAATCTATCGAGTAGGAGATAGAATTATGCAAGTAAAAAATAATTATGATATTGATTGGGAAAAAGAGACAAATGGAACTATAGAAGTTGGAAAAGGTGTATTTAATGGTGAAATTGGAACTATAACAGAAGTAAACGAAAAAAATAAAATTATCGAAATTAAATTTGATGATGAAAAAACAGCTTATTATGACTATACAGAACTAGAGCAAATAGAACATAGTTATGCTATTACTATACATAAAGCACAACGGAAGTGAATTTGATGTAGTTATTATGGCGATTCCACCATCAGCACCAGTATTACTAACTAGAAATCTGTTATATACAGGAATTACAAGGGCCAAAAAATTACTAATTGTTGTTGGGAGTGAAAAAATTATAAAATTTATGATACAAAATATAGATAGTAAAAAGAGGAATACAGGATTAGAATATAAAATGAGAAATTTATAAAGTTTTGATAGATACATTTAGTGGATACTTTATATTTAACAGATAGTTTATAAAAACAAATAAAAAAATAAGAAGAGGTGATTAAAAAAAGTATTAATATTATAAACAGCTTGTTTCCACAAGTTTGTGGAATTTGTGGAAAATTAAATAAAGATGAACTTTGTAATACATGTAAAATAAAATTAGAAAAAGTAGCAAAAAATCGTATTATTAATAAAGAATCACAAGACATGTATTTTCATGAACTAATATACATTTTTAAATATGAAGGTATTATAAGAAAATTAATTTTGGATTACAAGTTTAATGAAAAACCATATATACATACTTGTTTTGTGAATTTTATTTTAAATAACAAAGAGATTATTGGAAAATTACAAAGTTATGATATAATAATTCCAGTACCCATTAGTAAAAAAAGAATGAAGGAAAGAGGATATAATCAAAGTTTGTTGATTGCAAAAAAAATAAGTAAATGTGTTAAAGCAAAATTACAAACAAAATGTTTATTAAAAAAGAAAGATATAATAGAGCAAAGCAAATTAAATAAGCAACAACGAAAACAAAATATACAAAATGTATATGAATTACAAGATGGAATAATACTAAATAATAAACGAATTTTATTAATTGATGATATTTATACAACTGGGAGTACAGTAAATGAATGTGCAAAAGTGATATATAAAGCAAAAGCTAAAAAAATAGATGTACTAGTATTGGCAAAAGATTAGATATAACAAATGAAAAAAAGATAAAAAAACAATTAGTTCTAATCTGATTGATGCCTTAAGAAAGGAATGATAGTAGAAATGGAAGATTTAGTTGAAAGTATATTAGATTATATAAGGTCAGATTATACAGATTATGCCATTATGATAAATGGTGAATGGGGCTCACGGAAAAACACATTTTTGGAATCATAAAATTAGAAAAAAAATAGAATCTATGCAATTAAATGGAAAAAGATATACAACAATTTATATGTCTTTATATGGAATATCTAATTTAGAAGATATTAGTAAAAAAATATTTATAGAAACAACCCAATTAGTAGACAAAAATTTAAGAAGATATATGGAGGCTAATGGACAAACTATTATACCAGAATATGCGAAAACAGGTATTGACATGGCAAACTTTTTTGGTGTTACACAAAGTGGAAATAAAGTAGATTATGCCACATTTTTTTCAACTGAAGATAAAGTACTATGTTTTGATGATTTGGAAAGAGCAAATGTAGATGTTATTGATATTTTAGGATATATAAATAATTTTGTTGAGCATGACCATATAAAAACTATTATTATTTGTAATGAAAAAGAGTTATCAACAAAATTAAAAAGTTCTAATATAGAAATGAAAACATTTATCGCTACTTATTTATTAGATAAACAAAAAGAATTAAATGATGTAGATAAACCAATAGTGGAAAAAATACAACAAAAAATAGAAAATGTATTTGATAAAGCAAATGATTATGAAAGAATAAAAGAAAAACTAATAGGTGAAACTTTTGAATATGCTCCTAAATTTGATTATATTATTAATGGAATCTTAATGAGATATGAAAATAATGCAGATTTTATTCGTTTTTTAAGGTCAAATACAAGGTTAATTATATCAACATTTGAAAGAAGTGGAACTAGAAACCTAAGAATTTTAAAACATGCTTTAAATGATTTTAAAAAGATTTATGAAATGGTTGATAAATCATATCCAAATACAAGCCGTAAAATGCTACAAACAATGTTAATCTTTACAATTGCTATATCTTTTGAGATTAAAGCTGGAAAAATAACTAAAGACAAATTTATTAACATCAAAGATAATGAAGAATATAAATCTATATTAGTATCTTCTAGAATATTAATGGATAACAGACAATTTTATATTAAAGAATTTGATAATAATTATTATTATAATTTCAAATCTGAATATAGATTTTTTAAATTTATAGAATATTATGTAAGAACTAGAATTTTTGATATGAAAAAATTTAAAGAAAATATGGAAATCATTAGTAATACAATTGATACAAAAAACTTACCAGCATATAAAAGATTACTTACAGAAGAATATTGGAAAATTTCGGATGATGAATTTGAAGAAGTTATTACAGAAATTATAGAAGATGTAAAACAAGGAAATTTAAAATTAATTGACAATGTAAAGATATATGCATATTTTAGATATTTTTCTAAAAAATCACTAATAGATTATGATTTAAAGACAATGAAAAATATATTTTTTTATGGAATGAATTTATCATCATTAAAATCAGAATATTGTGCAAATGTAGATGAAGAATTAGGAAAAATAGCAATTGATGAAGTATCTGAAGATATGGATGATATTTTAAAGCATTTTTATACCTTAAATGAACAATTACAAGATAAAATGTATAAAGAAAAAGCAGAAGAAATTTTTAAATGTATACCAATGGATATGGAAAAATTTTATGAAAGATTTGACAAAGAATGTATGGATATTCCAATATTTAAATATTATGACCCATATCAATTATTTCAAAGAATTTTTTGTGCTACCAATGAAGATATTGTACTAATTAAAGAAAAACTTATAAATAGAGCAAATAAATATACAAAAAAAATCGAAGCAGAAATTAAAAATATTAAACAATTAAAACAAATTATTGATGATTATGTAAATGGAAAACCACCATCAATAAAACTTGTTATGTTACAAGAATTTTCAAAAAATTTGGGATATATTGTAGATAAATATAAACCAGTATTATTTTCTAGAAGAGAAGAAAAAGTAGAAGATTGAACAAATCGGAAAGCCTTAATATTCTAACTAATTTTAAATTTCTTCTTTGGCTTTCCGTTAATTTGTTCGTGTGCCAAATTTATGAAATAAATTTGTGTGCAATGTGTTTTATATATTAGAAAAGTCAGTATGACTTTCCTAATATATAAAATCATAAGATTAGTTTTATGAAAACTAATCTTTTTTTGACAAAAAATGAATAAAAAAGAAACAATAAGAAATAATAAAAGTATAACAAAAATATAAAACAAAAGGGAGGAAAATTATGAAAGCAACAGGTGTTGTAAGAAGAATAGATGATTTAGGTAGGATTGTTATACCAAAAGAAATTAGAAAAGTTTTGAGAATAAAAGAAGGAGACCCTTTAGAAGTATTTACAGATAGAGAGGGGCAAGTTATATTAAAGAAGTATTCGCCAATAGGGGAATTATCTGAATTTGCAGCAGGATATGCAGAAACTTTATCAAAAACTACAGGGCATATAGCATGTATTACAGATAAAGATACAGTTATTGCTGTATCTGGAGGTTCAAAAAAAGAATTTTTAGAACAAGACATAAGTCCAGAGCTAGAACAATTAATGGAAGATAAAGAAATTTATGCAAGCAAAGAAAACAGTGATATATCAATGCCTATAACAAAAAATGATAATCAAGAAAGAAAATATAATTCACAAGTTGTGTATCCTATTATTTCTAATGGAGATACAATCGGAACAGTTATATTAATGGCTAAAGAAGCAAACAAAAAAATGAACGAAGTAGAAAAAAAAGTAGCTCAATCTGCTGCTACATTTTTAGGAACACAAATGGAAATTTAGAGAAAAATAAAGAGAAAGTATCTAAGTAATAGTGTAAGTTGTTTTATATTAAAAATAAAATATATGAAATTAACTGAGAACAAAAAAACAAGTTATAAAATTTTTGAAATTTAACTTGTTTTTTTTTCTTTTAAGTCAGATAAACCGACAATATAATCAATAGAGGTATTGTAATAGTTTGCAAGAGTGATTAAATGTTGAATTGGAATAGTTCTTTTTCCATTTTCATATTCCGAATAATATTGTTGAGATATACCTAATAAATTTGCAACATCTTTTTGGAGTATATCGTTATCTTCTCTTAAATCTTTAATTCTTTTAAATTTCATAATAACCTCCTTATATGCTAAATATAAGTATATAATAGCAAAAAAATAAAGAGTAAAAACATTATACATAACAAATTATGTAAATTATAATTAGACATTACTTACCATTCACAGTCAATAAATATTATGTAAAATGAATGATTGACTTTTTTAATAATTTATAGTAAAATATAAAAAGTTGTTAGCTTAGAGAAGCTAAAATATGAGATTTTATTAAATAAATACTTTGTTAAAAGTTAACTAAAAAATGAGATAATAAAAAAGTAAAATTGTTAGAAAAGAGATAGAAAACAAATTTATAAAATGAAAACTATATAAATACTATATATTTAAGAGAAAAATATATAGAAAATACTAATTACAAAAAATAGATATAATAAAAGGAGAAATGATAATATTTACAGATATATTTTTTATTATTTAATTATATTATAAATATGAAATTTATCTATAATATATTATAGATAAATTTATGTATTTTAGACAATGTGTTATAGTGGTACATTTGTCGTTAATTCAAAAAAATAATATTTATGGATTGTGAATGGTAATACATTATCAATAGTTGAAATATTATTTTAATTTTGTATCCATAAATTTGTAAAAAAATTGTAAGATAAAAACAAAATGTATAAGTTTAGTAAAATTGAGAAAACATAAAGTAAAGGAAGGAGTTTTTATGGCAGAAGAAAATTTTAAAAATAGTGAAAAAAAAGTAAGAAAAGATAATGAGAAAAGAGAAGGAGGAAAAACAAGAAGGCCATATAATAGAAAGAAAAAAGAATTTAATAATGAAATAAAAGAAAACAAAAACGATATGGAAATAAAAAAGGACCAAAATAAAGAAGCAAAACCAATTAGAGCGAGAAGAAATAGAAAAAAAGAGACAGATAATATTTTTAAGAAATCAAATTTGAAAATTATTCCATTAGGTGGATTACATGAAATAGGTAAAAATATTACTGTTTTTGAATACGAAAATGAAATTGTCGTAGTAGATTGTGGATTATCATTTCCAGAAGATGATATGTTGGGAATTGATTTAGTAATACCAGATGTATCTTATTTAGAAAAAAATGTAAATAAAATAAAAGGTTTAATAATTACACATGGTCATGAAGACCATATAGGAGCAGTTCCATATTTATTAAAACAAATAAATATTCCAATATATGCTACAAAATTAACATCAGGATTAATTAAAAATAAATTAGAAGAACATAAATTACTTAGAAGTACAGAATTACATGAAATTATGCAAGGAGAAAAGATTTCTTTAGGAAATAATTTTAAAATAGAATTTATAAGAAGTTCACACAGTATTCCAGATTCTGTAATGTTAGCAATTACAACACCTGCAGGAACAGTTTTACACACAGGTGATTTTAAAGTAGATTATACACCAATTGATGGAAAGATTATGGATTTTGGAAGAATTGCTGAATTAGGAAACCAAGGTGTTTTAGCTTTAATGTCTGATAGTACAAATGCAGAAAGAAAAGGATTTACTATGTCAGAAAGTTCGGTTGGAGAAGTATTTGATAAATTATTTCTACATTGTACAAAAAGAATAGTAGTTGCAACTTTTGCATCAAATGTGCATAGAGTACAACAAATTGTGAATTCAGCAGTTAAATACAATAGAAAAATTGCTGTATGTGGTAGAAGTATGATAAATATGATTGACACTGCAAGAGAATTAGGGTATATTGATTGTCCAAAAAATATATTTATCGATATTGATATGATAAATAGTTATGCAGATGAAAATTTAGTAATTATTACAACTGGAAGTCAAGGAGAGCCAATGTCTGCACTAACAAGAATGGCAGCAGGAGACCATAGAAAAGTAAAAATTACACCAAATGATTTGGTAATTATATCTGCAACTCCAATTCCAGGTAATGAAAAATTTGTATCAAAAGTTATTGATGATTTAATGCAAATAGGTGCAGAAGTAGTTTATAGTTCTTTAGAAGCTATTCATGTTTCAGGACATGCTTGTCAAGAAGAACAAAAATTAATAATTGCTTTGGCAAAACCTAAATATTTTATACCAGTACATGGAGAATATAGACAATTAATAGCTCATAGTGAAACAGCACAAAGTATGGGAATAAATAAAGAAAATATTCTTATGATGGCAAATGGTCGAATATTAGAAATCAATGAAAATAAAGCAGAATTTACATCAACAGTACCTTGTGGAAGAGTTCTTGTAGACGGACTTGGTGTTGGAGATGTTGGAAGCATAGTTTTAAGAGATAGACAACATTTATCACAGGATGGATTAATTGTTATAGTTTTAACAATGGATTCTTCAACAGGAGAAGTAGTAGCAGGACCAGATGTTATTTCAAGAGGATTTGTATATGTAAGAGAATCTGAAAATTTAATGGATGATGTAAAATCAGTTGTAAGACATGAAATTAAAAAATGTGAAGAAAGAGGAATTAGAGATTGGGGAACAATTAAGTCAGCAACAAGAGAAAATCTAAGAGATTATATTTTTATGAAAACTAAGAGAAATCCTATGATTATACCAATTATTATGGAAATATAGGAAAACAAAAGGGAATAAAGATAAAGGAGTATCCAAAAAAAGGATACTCCAGAAATAAAAATAAGGAGAGAAGAAAATGGATTATAAAGATTTGGCAAATGCAATATTTCCAAAAGCACAAGATATAACATATTATGAGGAAAAATATGCACAAAGAAATTTAAAAGAAGGAGCTATAGTAACAAGATTTGCTCCAAGTCCAACAGGATTTGTACATATAGGAGGATTATATCAATCTTTAATTGCTAGAAAATTAGCTAACCAAACAGAAGGTGTATTTTTATTAAGAATTGAAGATACAGACCAAAAAAGAGAAATAGAAAATGGAATAACTGATATTGTACAATCTTTAGATAGATTTGGAATTGAGCCAGATGAAGGGATGATTTCAGAAACAGAAGGAAAAGGAAATTATGGACCATATAGACAATCTATGAGAAAAGAAATTTATCAAAGTTATGCAAAATATTTAATAGAACAAGGAAAGGCTTACCCATGTTTTTGTACACCAAATGACTTAGAAGAAATGAGAACAAAACAAGAAAATGCAAAAATTAGACCAGGATATTATGATGTTTGGGCAAAATGTAGAAATATAACAGTAGAAGAAGCAATCGAAAAAATAAACAATGGAGAAAAATGCATTGTACGTTTTAAATCACCTGGACGTGAAGATAGAAAAATAAAACATCATGATGTAATAAAAGGAAATGTAGACTTTCCAGAAAATGACCAAGATATTGTTATAATAAAAGCAGATGGATTACCAACATATCATTTTGCACATGCAATAGATGACCATTTAATGAGAACAACACATGTAATAAGAGGAGATGAATGGTTATCATCTGTTCCATTACATTTACAATTGTTCCACGAATTAGGATTTAAAGCACCTAAATATGCTCATATTGCACCAATTATGAAAAATGATAATGGAAATAAAAGAAAATTAAGCAAAAGAAAAGACCCAGAAGCAGCAGTATCATATTATGATGAAGTAGGAATACCAAAAGAAGCAGTTAAGGAATATTTATTAAATATTGCTAATTCTAATTTTGAAAATTGGAGAAGAGCAAATAAAGACAAATCAATAAATGAATTTGACTTACAATTAAATAAGATGAGTGTTAGTGGTGCTTTATTTGATATGGTGAAATTATTAGATGTAGGAAAAACAGTTATTTCTAAATTTACATCAGAAGAAGTATATGAAAATGCTCTTAACTGGGCAAAAAATTATGACAAAGATTTAGAAGAAATGTTACAGAATAAAGAATATGCTTTAAAAATATTTGGAATCGAAAGAGGAAACAAAAAACCTAGAAAAGATATTGCAAAATGGTCAGATGTAAAAGAAAGTATAGAATATATGTATGATAATAAATTCTTGGCAGAAGAACAAGAATATCCATATCAAGTCATAAATGAAAAAGAAGATATAAATAAAATATTAGAATTATATATTAAAAACTATTATAATGAAAATGATGATAAACAACAATGGTTTGAAAAGATAAAAGAACTTGCAGGAGAGCTAGGATATGCAAAAGAAGTAAAAGAATATAAAGCAAATCCAGAAGCCTACAAGGCTCATGTAGGAGATATTAGTACAGTTTTAAGAGTAGCATTAACTGGAAGAACAAATACACCAGACATGTATGAAATTATGCAAGTATTAGGAAAAGAAAGTATAAAGAAAAGATTTGAAAAGGCAATCCAAAATTTAGATAAATAAAATTTGAAAAAATGAAAATAAAACAGGGGGAATTAGTTTGGAATATAATATTGGAGATATTGTAAGAACTAAAAAAGTGCATCCATGTGGAAGTAAATTATGGGAAGTTGTCAGAATAGGAGTAGATTTTAAATTAAAGTGTGAAGGATGTGGACATGTGGTAACAATTCCAAGAGAAAAGGCTTTAAAAGTTATTACAAAAAGGATAGAAAATAAAACAGGTGAGGCATAGACTTTTCCTATTCAATTTTTTAAGAAGTCACAAAACGACAAAAAAAGACATATAATACAATATAGTATCAATCAAGGTACTATATTGGAGGTGACTTTAACATGGAACCACAAGAAACAATTTATTGCTATGAAAACAAACAAGATAAATGTTCTAAAAAAATAAACTGCTTAGGTATTATAGCAATCATATTATTAACAGCATTTATTTTTGTTATTGGTTTATTACTAGGAACAGTATTAGCAGCAGTAGTTTTACTAGCATTACCTGCAATTATTGTGCTAGCAGTAATATTGGGACTATTGTTAATTTTAACAATAATTTTAATGTTCTGTAATCGCAAAAAAGACAAAAAGTGTAAATGCAAATGTTGTTGCTAAAAAAAGTAATTTATAACTAGAAAATTTGCACAGTTGCAGAAAACTAAAATAAGAAGCGAGATACTTTGTACTGAACCCAAAAAATTGGACATTTTTTGATTAGGTACTAGGCAGCTTGG
>CANAUI010000024.1 GCA_947364715.1 uncultured Clostridium sp. | reverse complement strand
TGGAGAATATGATTACCTAACTAAAATAGCTGTTAAATGTTCAGCAAAAAGAATGTACCCAGACTATATTTCAGCTAAAAAGATGAAGGAAAATTATGAAGGTAATGTATTTAGTCCAATGGGGTGTAGAAGTTTCTTATCACCTTGGAAAGATGAAAATGGAAATTATAAATTTGAAGGAAGATTTAATCAAGGTGTTGTTAGTATCAATTTGCCACAAGTAGCAATTGTTGCAGATGGTGATGAAGATAAATTCTGGAAATTATTAGATGAAAGATTAGAATTATGTAAAGAAGCTTTAATGTGTAGACATTATGCATTACTTGGAACACATTCAGATATTAGCCCAATCCACTGGCAATATGGTGCAATTGCAAGATTAGCAAAAGGTGAAAAAATAGATAAATTGTTATTTGATGGATATTCAACAATGTCTTTAGGATATATTGGTATATATGAAATGACAAAAATGATGAAAGGTGTATCACATACAACATCTGAAGGACATAATTTTGCAATTAGAGTTATGAAACATTTGGGAGAAACAGTTAAGAAATGGAAAGAAGAAACAAATATTGGATTTGCATTATATGGAACACCAGCAGAAAGTTTATGTTATAAATTTGCTAGAATTGATAAAGAAAAATTTGGAACAATTAAAGATGTAACAGATAAAGGTTATTATACAAATTCATATCATGTAGATGTAAGAGAAAAAATTGATGCGTTTGAGAAACTTGAATTTGAAAGTGAATTCCAAAAAATATCTTCAGGTGGAGCAATTTCATATATTGAAATACCAAATATGCAAAAAAATATTGAAGCACTTGAAACAGCTGTTAAATTTATATATGATAATATTCAATATGCTGAATTTAATACAAAATCAGATTATTGTCATACTTGTGGATTTGATGGAGAGATTACTTTAAATAAAGATAATGAATGGGAATGTCCAAATTGTGGTAATAAAGAACATTCAAAAATGACAGTTGTTAGAAGAACTTGTGGATATTTAGGAGAAAATTTCTGGAATGCAGGAAAAACAAAAGAAATTAAACAAAGAGTAATGCATTTGTAATGAAATTAAAGATTTCGATAAATAAATATGGAACGTTAAGGATATACCAAAACGTTCCAAACTTCATCTAAAGAAGAAAAGAGGGGGAAATTATGAATTATGCAGATATAAAAAAAGTAGATGTTGCAAATGGTGAAGGAGTTAGAGTATCAGTATTTGTTAGTGGTTGTAATCATCATTGTAAAGGTTGTTTTAATAGATGTGCATGGGATTTTGAATATGGTAATAAATTTACAGAAGAACAAATGGACCAAGTTATTAATTATTTGGACCATGATTATATTTCAGGATTATCCCTTTTAGGAGGAGAGCCTTTAGAAAAGCAAAACCAAGAAGGATTATTACCATTAGTTAAAAAAGTAAAAGAAAAATTTCCTGATAAAAATATATGGTGTTATACAGGATTTGATTTTGAAAAAGAAGTTGTAGGGGAAATGACAAAAGAAAATGAGACAACAAAAGAACTTTTAAAATATATAGATGTTATGGTTGATGGTAAATTTGAGGAAGAGAAGAAAGATTTAAGTTTGAGATTTAGAGGGTCTTCAAATCAAAGAATATTAGATGTTCAGGAAAGTTTGAAAAAACAGACATTAGTAGATTTAAAATTGTAATGTTTAATAATATTATAAAAATTAAGATATCTAATAGGAGAAGATTTGAAATGCTGTCAATTTAAGACCTTATGCAAGGTTTTAAGTTGACAGCATTGTCTTGTTTTTAGAGGTTTATAGATGTCCAAAATCAATTAATTTAAAAATCTTTCTAATAATTGATTTCTACACAAATTTTCAAAATTATCATTTAATGGGTCTAGTAAAATATTTTCTTGATATTTTCTATCTAAACAATATTTAATAATATAATCTGTTAGTTCAGGATTTTTAGAAAGAAGAGGACCATGTAGATAGGTGGCAATAACATTAGATTTAAAAAAGCCTTCTTCTGTATCACCAAATTTATTTCCATTTCCAAATAACACTTTTCCAAAAGGTGTAGGAATATCATAAGTTTGTCCACCATGATTTTCAAAACCAATAACTTTGGTTTCTTTTCCATCCAAATTAACATTTAGTACAATGTTTCCAATACATCTTTTTGTTCTATCTGTAATAGATTCTGTGTAATATGGGAATATTTCTAAACCAGGAATTATATTCCCTTCAACACCTTTATAATATTTACCAAATAATTGATAAGCACCACAGATAAGTAGAAAGAATACACCTTCCATTTCAGCTTGTTTAATTTCTTCCTTATATTTAATTAAATCTTCTGATAAAATACTTTGTTCATTGTCAGCTCCACCACCTGCAAAAATCATATCATAATTTTTAAAATCTGGTTTTTCGTCACCAATGGAATATTTATCAATAATACAATGAAATCCACGTTTTTCTAGCCTATATTTTAATACTTGTATATTTCCATAATCACCATATAATTCTAACATATCAGGGTATAAGTATAGTATTTTTAATTCTTTCATTATATTTCAACTCCAGTTCTTATATATTTTATTTTAAATTAACTTTTTGTTACAATTCACAGCTAATTCAAAAAATGATATTTAATTAGCTGTGAATTGTAACAACTTTTTTTAAATAATAGTTAATTTAGTTTTATTTCATTTTTAAAATTTCAGTTCTTGTAGGTTGTAAAGAAGTATAGTTTGCAATAACATATTTCTTTGTTGTATTTGTGTACAAAGATTTTACAGCTTGTTCTAAGTCTAAATAAGATTCTATTTTATTTTCATCAAATCCAGCAGTTTTAATTCTAATGGCAATATCATATCCTCTTGTTCCAGAAGTTATAATTCGTTTTACATTGTTTAAATTGTCAAAATTGATATCCCAAATCCAAGAAACATCGAAACCATCTGCTTTATTATCATTTAAAACAAATAATAATTCTTTTTCTTCATCATCTTCATTTAATAAACGTAAACTTACATTGCTACCAGTTGGATTTTTGGCTAAATTTATAATTGTAGTAGTGTCTTTTATCATTAACTTTTCTAATCTTCCATTATTTAATTCAAAATTTGCCAAAGCTTCTTGTATATATTTTGTATTAATATTGTATAAAGAACAACAAGCAATAACAGCTGTAAAGTTATAGATAATATATATACTATTTGATTTAACTTTATATAAAATATCTTCTACTTTAAAGGTTGATTCATCAAGATTAATATTTTTTGCTTCCATATATATGTTATTATTACCATATTCACAATTTGGACATACAAATTTTCCAATATGAGAATATTGATAATAGTCATATTCTAAACGAGTTTTACAAAATGGACAGAATTTTCCTTCTCCAGCTTCTTTTATATTATCTGTTGCATATTGATATCTATCAACATGAAAATAATATGTATTTTTATTATCAGGATTTGCCATTCCTAATCTTGCTACATTTGGGTCATCATTGTTTAGAATTAAATTACCATTATAGTTTTTTAAAAAATCGTTAATTTTTAAAATTAAAGATTCTACTTCACCATTTCTATCTAATTGGTCTCTAAAGAAATCTAATATAACTAATGTATCTAATCTAAAATCTTTAAATACAATTGGTACATAACCTTCATCTACTTCAAAAACTAAAAAGTCTGCTTTTATTTTTCCAGTTAAAGTACATGTTTTTAATAAAGTAGAAAGGATACCAGTTTCCATATTATTTCCTTCTTTGTTACTAATAACTTTTTTACCAGCAGTTTGAAAAACATATCCAATAGCATTATTTGTCATAGTTTTTCCATTTGTTGCAGTAATAGCTATAACAGGACAATTTATTTTGAAATATTTAAAAATTTCTGGATTCCAGTCAAATGCGATTTTTCCTAAAAAATTTCCTCCATTTTTTCTGCATAATTTTAACGCAATATTTAGTATTTTCATTACAAGTATAATAAAAAAGTTTTTCATTTGTCGTACTCCTATCTTTATAAGATTTATATTTGGATTATAACATATAACAAACTATATTCGCAACCTAATTCCAGAACAATTCAGGGGAATTGCGTTTTCTATATTATTATGGTATTATACTTAAAGAAAATAAAAGTATATTTAAGTAAGAGGAGAAAAATTCATGATATATTTAAATAATGAAACAAAAATAGAAAGCTTAAAACAGAAAATAAATAAAGATAATATATGTGTATTCATGGATTATGATAGAACAATTACATCAGCTGAAAGTGAAGATTCTTGGTCAACTATTGCTAATAAAAAAATAATGGGGATAGAAATATTTAATGATTTAAACAAGTATTATGAAAAATATAGTCCAATAGAATTGAATTATACAATGGATATAAAAACAAAAGAGAAATATATAGTAGAATGGTATAAAAAATGTATAGATTTATATTATACATATAAACTTACAAAAGAAAAATTAAAACAATGTGTTTGTAATAGTAATTTAAAATTTAGAAAAGGATTAAAAGAGTTTCTTTTTGAGTTATATAAAAATAATATACCAGTAATCATATTTTCAGCAGGAATTGGAAATGTAATAGAACAATTTTTAAAAAAAGAAGATTGTTATTATGATAATATAATAATAATAAGTAACTTTATAAAATTTGACAAACAAGGAGATATGATAAAATTTTCTGATAATATTATTCATACATTAAATAAAAATATAGATAAAGTAAATGATTTAAATATAAAAGAAATTGTACAAACAAAAGAAT
This sequence comes from uncultured Clostridium sp., assembly GCA_947364715.1. Taxonomy (GTDB): domain Bacteria; phylum Bacillota; class Clostridia; order TANB77; family CAG-508; genus CAG-269. Next base: position 20,174 of record CANAUI010000024.1, on the reverse strand, counting down.
ATAGAATTGTAATAGGAGATATAATCGAAGATATTAATATTATAGGTAAATATCCAGAAGATAAATCTTTAAAAATAGGATTCTTAAATAAAAGTATTAATGAGAACTTAGAAGTATATAGAAGAAATTTTGATATAGTTTTAACACAAGAAAATAATTTTTATGATATAGAACAATATTTAAACATAGATAGTAAAAATTAGAAAAGGAAGTAAAAACAGATGAATATCGAAGAAATAGAAAAAAATAGTGATAATAAAGAAGTTATATTGCAAGTGGTAAAAGAAAATGGAAAGTATTTGGAATTGGCGTCAGAAAAATTACAAGATGACAAAGAAGTTGTTATAGAAGCTTTGAAACAAAATGGAGAAGCTTTAGAATTTGCAAGTGAAAGATTAAAAGGTGATAAGGAAATATTAACATTAGCAATAAAAACAGCTCCTTGGACAATTTGTTATGCATCAGAAGAATTAGCAGGAGATAGAGAGATTATGTTAGAATGTTGTAAAAATTATGGCCAAGCTTTATATTATGCTTCAGAGAAATTAAGGGATGACAGGGAAGTTGTAAAAACAGCAGTAGAAAATAAGGGGATTATTATTAAATATGCTAGTAAACGATTGAAAGATGATAAAGAATTGGCACAGATTGCTGTAAATCAGAATAAGCAAGCACATTATTTTATATCTGATAAATTAAAACAGGATGGAGACATAGGGTAAGTGTTTTATACTGTATATTAAAAATTGATTACATTCCTCGGCTAGCATTACATCATAAAGAAAAATTAAAGATATCTAATAGGCACCTCTCAAAGCAAGATTTGAGATTCTCCTATTAGATATCTTAATTTTTTCTAATATGATTTCATTCACATTCGTCATTTCATAAATTTTTAATATACAGTATTTTTTATAATTAATTTAAAGTAATCGAAATAGAAAATGTGCAAATTAAACATTTTAAATCCATTCACCATATTTTTTAATATAAATTTTCTTAGCAAAAATAGCAATAATGCAATATAAAAATGTAATAATTAAAATTAATCCTATATATTTCAATGAAAGAGGAACAAGCCCAATTACTTTACCTAAAATTGTAGAAGGTACAATTAATCCTATAATAGCTAATAAAATAGAAGAAAAATATACCATTTTATGGGCATTACTTTGTAAGAAAGGTGTTTTTTCTGTTCTAATAATATGCATACCAACTAAATTAGAAACAATACTATAACTAAACCAAATAGTTTGGAAAGTTGATGCTTCTCTAATGCTAAAAATAAACCATAAAGAGGCAAAAACTAACAAGTCAAAAATAGAACTTAAAGGTCCCATAAAAAACATAAATTTTTTAAGATTTTCTATACTAAATTTTTTAGGCTCTTGAATTGATTCTTTATCGACATTATCAAAAGGTAGAGTTAATTGTCCAAAATCATATAATAGACTTTCTACCAATAATTGGATTGGAGTTTCTGGAAGAAAAGGGAGAATAACACTTCCTATAATAACTGACAAAACCTCTCCAAAATTAAAACTTGTTGCCATTTTTATATATTTCATAAGATTTGCAAATGTTTTTCTACCTTCAGAAACACCATCTAATAAAACATTTAAATCTTTTTCTAAAAGAATAATATCAGCAGATTCTTTGGCAATATCGACAGCTGTATCGACTGATATACCAACATCTGAATTAGTTAGAGAAGGACTATCATTAATACCATCACCCATATAACCAACAATATTGTGATTTTCTTTTAGTAATCGAATAATTCTAGCTTTTTGAATAGGAGATAGTTTAGCAAAAATATTATTTTTTTGTAATAAACCAATTACAGCAAAATCAGATAGTTTATCTATTTCATTTCCTAATACAATTCTTTCACTATTAATATTAACTTTATCACATACAGCTTTTGTTACTTCAGCATTATCACCAGTTAGGACTATTACACGAATACCAGCATTATTCATTCTAATAATAGATTCTTTAGCAGTGGCCTTTGGAGGGTCTAAAAATCCAATAAAACCTAATAATACCATGTTTTTTTCATCAGAAATATTAAAATGCTCAGTAGCATTATTATGAATATCATTTTTTTGGCAAACTGCAATAACTCTAAATCCTTGCATATTTAGATTTTTTGATATTTCTAAAATAGAAGATTTAATATTTTTGGTCAAAGAAGTAACATCGCCTTGAAAATCAACAAAAGAGCAAATCTTTAAAATTTCTTCAACAGCACCTTTGGTTATTAATTGTTTTTTATGATTTTTATCTTCAATAATTACAGATAAACGTCTGCGTGAAAAATCAAAGGGAATCTCATCAATTTTAGAATAATTATCAACAATATGGTCTAATTCATGTTCTGAGCCTCTAGTGATAATCGCTTCATCAATATTGCCTCTTAAACCGTGTTTGGAAAAAAGAATTTAAAAATGCATGTTTTAAAACTCTAAAATCTTCATTTCCTTTAACATCTAAATATTTTTCCAAAACAATTTTATCTTCTGTTAATGTTCCTGTTTTATCTGTACAAAGAATATTCATTGCTCCAAAATTTTGAATAGCATCTAATTTTTTAACAATTGTTTTCTTTTTAGACATTCTAACAGCACCTTTTGACAAACAAGAAGAAAGTATAACAGGTAAAAGAAGAGGGGTAATTGTAATTGCAATAGCAACTGCAAAAGTAAAAGCTGTTACAGTATCATGTTTCCACACATTTAATAAAAATACGATAGGAATCATAATAAGCATAAAGCGAATTAATAATTTACTAATATTCTCAATTCCTTGTTGAAAGGCAGTTTTTGGCTTTCCAGAATTTAATGTATGTGCAATTTTTCCAAAATAAGTATCATCACCTGTTTTAATAATAACACCTTTTGCAGAGCCTGAGATTACATTTGTTCCCATGAAACAAATTGTATCTAAATCTGTAATATTTTCAATGGTTGAATGTTCTGAATTAACAACTTTTTTTACAGATTCAGATTCACCAGTTAGAGAAGATTGTCCAACATATAAATCTTTAGCTTCAATAATACGCAAATCAGCAGGAATCATACTACCAGCATGTAAAATTACAACATCATGAAGTGTAATATCTTTAATAGGGATTTGTATCTCTTTATTATCTCGTAGAACAGTACAAGTTGTAGAAATTAAATTTTTTAATTTTTCTGCAGATTTATTAGAACGATATTCTTCAAAAAAATCTAATAATGTACTAGCACTTACTAAAACTATAATAACAATAATATTAGCATAACTAGGTATTTCAGGAAGAATAATATCTGTATAAATTAACAGTAAAATAATACCTAAAAGAATTAAGTTAAATGGACTTATCAGACTGTCAAGGAGAAAGTGATACCATTTTTTTGATTTTGCTTGTTTAATTTCATTATTTCCATATTGATTTATTAGTTTTTGAGCTTCTTCATTTGATAATCCATTTTCTTTAATTTGAAAGTCTTTTATAAATTCATTTTTATTCAATAAACATGCTTTTCCATATATTTCTTCTATGTTAACATCTTCAACCAGATTTTTTTGTTTTGACATAGTTACTTTCAACTCCATATCCATATTTGTATTTTCTGTATAAGTATGTCCAAATAACCAAAAAATATGTACTATTGGTATTAAACTATAAATAATACCAATATATAGAAATGGCGTTAAATATTGACAAAATACTATGCAAATTCGCTAATTTGTGATATAGTAAAACAAAAATATTCTGATGAATGGATTAAGGTTAAATTAAATGGAAAAATCATAAAAAAACTTAAAAATAAACATTTCGTTAAAAAGAATTTTTATATATTTAGATAAAATTAAGGAAAAAGAGGTGAAAAAATGGATAAAATTAGTGTTAAATATGATAGTTATACTTTTGAAAATATAAAACAAATTGATGATTACGGAAATGAATTCTGGTTTGCTCGTGATTTACAGAAAGTTTTAGAATATAAAGATTGGAGAAATTTTCATAAAGTGGTAGATAAAGCGGTGTTATCTGCCAAAACTAGTGTTTCAAATGAAGAAGATTGGGTTGTTGAAGTCAACAAGCCAATAAGAACTGGTAAAGGAAAAGAAGAATTTATTAAAGATTATAAGTTATCACGATATATATGTTATTTGATAGTACAAAATGCAGACCCAAGTAAAGAAGTTGTTGCCTTAGGACAAACATATTTTGCTATACAAACAAGAAAACAAGAAATAACAGAACAAGAATATGATTCATTATCAGATGATGAAAAAAGATTTTATCAGAGAAAGTTAACAAAGCAAGGTAATTATACTTTACAAAAAGTTGCATCATCTGTTGGTGTTAAAAATATGGCTGAATTTCATAATGCTGGATATAAAGGATTATATAATGGTGAAACTGCTGATGATATTTTTAAAAGAAAAAAATTGCGTTATAGAGAGGATATCTTAGATAATATGAATGAAGATGAGTTAGTAGCTAATTTATTTAGGATAAATCAAACGAAACAAAAACTTTTAAAAGATAATGTACAAGGTGAAAAAGAAGCAAGGGACGTACATTATGAAGTAGGTAAAAAAGTTAGAAAAGCAATTGCCGATATTGGCGGGATGATGCCAGAAGAAATGCCAACGCCAAAAAAGAGTTTAAAAGAACTTGAAAGAGAAAAGAAACAATTAGAAATTAAAGCAAATAAGAAAATTGAAGGGATAAAATAATAAAAATACAAAAAAGAAGGTAAATTTATGAAGATAAGGAAAATACACATTGATAATATTTTAAGTTATGATAATGAAACAATTAATTTAAATGATGACTTAAACATTATTGTTGGAGCAAATGGTTCGGGAAAATCAAATCTGATGGATATAATTATATATATATTAAAAAGATTTTGTTTCAGAAATTATGAAATATCTAATGTTAATGGAATCGAAAGAGTTGGCATAAAAAAATATTCTATTCAACAGAAAAATCCATTATATGGATTATCAGAAGATTATTTTTTACAGAAACATAAATTAAAGGAACAAGAAAAAAGTTTAATTGATTTAACGATATCATTTGAAGATAATGATTTACAAAATTTAATTAAAATTAAAAATAAAAAAGAAATAATCTGTGAATTTTTAGATAAGTCTATAGATAATATTCATTCAATGGATGATATATATGCCGTTGATAAAAATCAAGTAAAAAAAATTTTTGAATTAAATGAATATGATTTATTAATAGGAAAGGATTTGTGTTTGGAGATTCGTGAAACAGATAATGGTTGGAAAATAGAAAATAACGACGAAAAATATTATATTTATATGAAGTATTTCAGTTTAATAGTAGATGTTTTAAATCTTCTTAATATTAAACATAACATAAAAAATCCGTTTGTATTTTTTGAAGCATATAGAAATAATTCAAGCGAAACAACGAAAGTAGGAATTATGGAATATGATAATCATAGTTATACAAATTTACAAACATGGCAAAATCTTTTATCATTAAACTATTCAATTGGAACTAATAGCACATATATAATGTTAGCAACAAAAAAATATGGAAAGCTGATGAGAAATGCAATCGAAAAATTAAATGGTTTGCAAGAATTTTATGATTCAAGCGATTACATAAGACTTAAAGGTTTTTTTAAAAAATTTGAATATGATATAAATTTAAAATGTATATCTCCTGAAAATAATATATATCAATTTTATTTGTTGAAAGACGGGGTAGAAGTTGAAATCGATACTATTAGTAGTGGTGAAAGAGAAATAATTAATTTTATTTTTGGATTATTTTTAGAAGAGTTAAAGGATGGGATTGTTATTATAGACGAGCCTGAATTACATCTTCATCCAAACTGGCAGAAAAAATTAATACAAATATTAAAGGAAGAAACGGGAAATAAAAATATTCAAATTTTATTTGTAACACATTCTTCAAGTTTTATATCTTATAATATATTAAATAACATATATAGAATTTATAAAGAAGATGGATTTAGTAAATGTATTAGAATTAGTGATTTATTACAAGATGATGACGACTTTAGAAAAAATTTAAGTGTTATTAACGCTACTAATAATGAAAAAATATTTTTCTCAAACAATGTTATTTTAGTAGAAGGAATAACTGATGAGATATTGTTTAAAAAAATATATGAATCTGAACTTGGAAAAATTCCAGATGGATTAGAATTAGTTGGCATATGTGGTAAGAAGAATTTAAATAATTTTAAGAATATATTAGATAAATTACAAATTCGCTATTTCTATATAGGAGACTTTGATAATATTTATGATTTTGAAGAATTAAGTTATTTGTTTGATATCAATGTAAAAAAACAAAAAGAGGACTTGAAAAAGAAAAAAAATCAGACCTATGCCGTATTAGATTTGTTAGATTCAATAGATAAATTTATTAAAAATAATAATAAAGAAAATTTTGATAACTTAAAAAATAATTATGATTTATATAATGAAAGGTTTGTTAAAATTAAGTCCAATATTTCAAAGAAAGACCAAAAAATAATAGATGATTTTATAACGAATAAATATAATGAGAATTTTTATATTTTAAGATTAGGAGAAATTGAAAACTATTTAGGAACAGGAAATTCTAATAAAGCACTAGGATTTAAAAAAGTAATCTCATTTTTGAACGATAGCGATGCATATGAAGATTTTAAGAAAATGAAATGTTTTCAAGAATTAAAATCAATAATAGAAAATATAAATTCAAAAATAATTGGAAGTGATCTAAATGGATAATAATCGACAAAATACGACGATTAATTGGTTGATTACGATTTAATTAAGAACATCATTAAACCCTTATAAATAAAGAAAATTATTCAATTTGAATCTTGCATATTTTCATTAAGAAGTTCCTAAATTTATTAAAAATAATAAAAAACGTAGTGATTTTGGTGTTATTTATAATAGGAATTAGAAAGGTGATTACGCCATTTAAGAACATAAGAAAGAGGTGATTAAATTTGAAAAATAATATTATTGAAGTTCAAGATATAAGAATAAATATAACTAATGTAAATGAAAAAGATTATATATGTATTTCTGATATAGCAAAAGCTAAAAGTGATAATTCAAGAGCAGCAGATGTTATAAGAAATTGGTTACGTAATAGAAGTACACTTGATTTCTTAACTACTTGGGAGCAATTATATAATCCTAATTTTAAAGTGTTCGAATCTGAACACTTTAGAAAACAAGTTGGTTTATTAACTTTTACACCCAGTGTTACAGAATGGTGTGAAAGAACTGGTGCTATTGGGATTTATTCTAAAATGGGTAAATATGGTGGAACATATGCACACAAAGATATTGCATTTGAGTTTGCGTCTGCAATAAGCCCAATTTTTAAATTATATTTAATCAAAGAATTTGAAAGATTAAAAGAACTAGAAAATAAAAACAAAGAATGGGATATAAAAAGAATTTTAACCAAAAATAATTATCTTATTCATACAAATGCAATTAAAAATTATATATTACCTGATAACGATTATTATAAAGATAGAGAATGGTTAAAGTATGCAGAAGAAGCAGATATTCTAAATGTTGCCTTATTTAACACAACTACTAAAAGATGGAGAGAACTTAATCCGAATTTAGCAAAAAAATCAAATGTTAGAGATTATGCGTCAATAAATGAATTGACAGTATTATCTAATTTAGAATCGCATAATGCAGAATTAATTAAAGAAGGAAAAACTAAGGAAGAGAGATTTGAAATATTAAGTAGTATTGCTAAATATCAGTTAGATATACTTAATAATGTTGAAAAAATAAAATTATTAGGAGATGCATGAGATGAATGATTACAATTTATTTACCCCCTCTAGTAACCCCTTATAAATAAAGATTTTCCACGATTTTGGATTTTGCATATTTTTATTTGAAAAATATCAAAATCAATGAAATTTAGTAAAAGTATAGTAATTTTAATGATAATACCAAGAAATTATTGGAGCGATTTAAAAAGAAAACTTAAACAAGAAGGTAGTCAACTGCACGAAAATATCGTGCAGTTAAAGATGAAAGCTCAAGATGGAAAGTTAAGAGGAACTGACACATTGAATACAAAAGGAAATTTAAGACTTATTGAATCTGTCCCAAGTCCTGCACTTTTAACAAATGAAATATATAAAGGATGGTCTTGCATAAAAGCCAGTGAATATAAAAAATTAAAAGGAATTAGAAAAGAATCGTTAAGAGATAATATGACAGATATAGAAGTTGCACTTACTAATATTGGGGAAATAGCAACTAGAGATATCGCAAGAGAAGAAAGATTTCAAGGATTAAAAGAAAATTTAAATGAGTAATTACTTAAAGAATCAGAAAGGAGGTATTTATGAATTCAAATAACAATGAAATAATGATTTATGAAGATAAAGATGGAGTGACAAAGGTAAATGTTAAGTTTATGAATGAAGATTTATGGATTACTCAAAATCAACTAGCAGAGATTTATAAAACGACTCAAGAAAATATAGCAATGCACATTAAGAATATTTATAAAGATGGCGAATTACAAGATGTTTCAACTAATAAGAAATTCTTATTAGTTCAAAAAGAAGGAAATAGAGAAGTAAAGAGAAATATAGAGCATTATAATCTAGATATGATAATTGCTTTAGGATATAGAGTTCAATCAGAAGTAGCAGTTAGATTCAGAATATGGGCAACTGGGAAGTTACACGAATACATACAAAAGGGTTTTACAATGGATGATGAAAGACTAAAACAAGGTGGAAATAGATATTTTAGAGAACTATTACAACGAATTAGAGATATCCGTTCAAGTGAAAGAAACTTTTATCAACAAGTAACAGATATATATGCAACAAGCATTGATTATAATCCAAGAAGTGATATGACAAAGAAATTCTTTGCTACAGTGCAAAATAAATTACATTATGCAGTACATGAACATACAGCAGCAGAATTAATTCATGAGAGAGTAGATAATGAGAAACCTTATGTGGGAATGACAAATTTTAAAGGCAATTATGTTACAATAGATGACGTGAAAATTGCTAAAAATTATTTATCAGAAATAGAATTAAAAAGATTAAATTTATTAGTATCTCAATTTTTGGATTATGCAGAATTGCAAGCATTAGAGCAAAGAAGTATGAAGATGACAGATTGGATAGAAGAATTAGATAATCAAATATTATTGAATAGAAGAAAAATATTAGAAGGTAATGGAAAAATTTCACATGAAGAAGCAATAAAAAAAGCAGAAAAAGAATTTAATATTTACCGTGAAAGAGAAATGAAAGAATTACAAAGTGATTTTGATTTAATGATGAAATCATTACCAATAAAAAAGCAGGAGGTTTAGATTTTTTAGCTCATCCTTTTGAATATAGATTTAAGGAAACAATTTCATTTATTGATAAATTAAGGAATGAACAAGAATTAGATGGTATAGAATGTTTTCATCCATCAGCAGATGAAAATGAAAAAAATATATTAAAAGACTATGCAAAGAAAAATAATTTATATATTAGTGGCGGAAGTGACTATCATGGAAAAAAGAAACTTAATATAGAAATTGGAGTAGGTAACGGAAATTTAAGTATTTCTAAAGAAATAGTAAAAGAATTGATAGACAGGAAATAAAAACATGCAAAAAATAATGATGAAAAAAGTTTTTCAAAAGTCAGACTTAACTGGGAAGTGAGGATTTAAGAAAACACTCGCTAAAAGCCTTTAAAATAAACATTTCGTTAAATTGGTATGTTGGAAAAATAACTTATGAATTATCAGAAAATACTACTAAAGCAACTTATGGTAAAAAGATAATAGAAGCATTATCTTCAAAATTAACAAACGAGTTTGGAAGTGGATTTTCACCAGTAAGTATCAGAAGAATGAGAAGATTTTATGAAATGTATCCAATATGGTCGACAGTGTCGACCGAATTAAGTTGGGCACATTTTCAAGAATTAATTAGAATAGATAGAAAAGAAGAAAGAGATTTTTATGAAATGGAATCAATAAAATCTAATTGGGGATGTCGTGAACTTCGTAGGCAAACCAGATGAATTACTAAAAACTCCATATATATTTGAATTTGCAGGTTTAAAAGAAAATAGAAATTATTTAGAAACGGATTTAGAAAAAGCTTTATTAACCCATTTAACAGAGTTTTTATTAGAACTAGGAAGAGGTTTTTCATTTGTGGCAAATCAACAAAGGATAAATTATGTGCAGATAAAGATGATGCTGTTGTTGAAATGACACTAGGAGACGATGTAAAAAATGTATATGCATCAAAATATTTAACATATTTGCCAACAAAAGAAGAATTAATTAAAATTATAAAAGATGAGAAAGAATTAATTGATTTGATAGATGATAATAAATAACGAGAAAGATATGAGTTGGGAAAGCATTATAACAGGAGTAATTATTCCATTGATAGCAGGATTTATAGGAGGAAGTGTAAGTTTAAAAAATCGGGCGAGTATTATTATTGTTAATCATATGCAAGATATAAAAAATGTACAAAGCATTCAATAAACAGAAATAAACTTATAAGCAAAGTAGAAGAAAATATGAAAAGAAAAATTCAAAATATTAAAGAACTTGATAGAAAAGTGTTATTTCAATTAATTGATAATATCATAATATTTGATAATGGAAATATTAAAATAAATTATAAAGAAAAAGGAAGTGAAATTAATGAATAATAATGAAGAAAAGTTACCAAAAGTCAACATCAACTGGTATCCAGGACATATGGCAAAAACCAAAAGACAAATTATAGAAGATGTAAAATTAGTAGATATAGTAATAGAATTACTAGATGCACGTATACCAATATCTAGTCAAAATCCAGACATAGCAGGAATTATAAAAAATAAAAAGAAAATTATTGTATTAAATAAATGTGATTTAGCAGATGAAAAGCAAAACAAAAAATGGGTAGAAAATTTTAAAACAAAAAATATTCCAGCAGTTTTAACAGACTCAAATTCTGGAAAAGGAATAGAAGAATGTGTCAGAAAAATAGAAAAAATAATGGAAGAAGAATTAAAAAATCAAGCTAAAAAAGGAAGAATTGGAAGAAAAATAAAAGCAATGGTATTAGGAATTCCTAATGTAGGAAAATCTTCATTTATTAATAGAATATCAAAGAAAACATCAGCAGGTGTAGGAAATAAACCAGGAGTAACTAAGCAAAAACAATGGATTCGTATAAACGAAAAAATTGAATTATTAGATACACCAGGTGTATTATGGCCTAAATTCGAAAATGAAGAAGTTGCTTTACATCTTGCGTTTACAGGAACAATAAAAGAAGATATTTTACAAAGAACAGAAATTGCATATTATTTAGTAAAATTCCTAATAGAAAATTATCCAAAACAATTATGTGAAAGATATAAATTAACAGAAGAATATATCAACGAAAAATTAGAAAATCAAGAAAGACCAGAAAACGAAAATATCTATGAGGTTTTCTTAGAAATAGGTAAAAAGAGAGGATGTATGGTTTCAGGAGGAAATATTGATGAAGAAAAAACAGCAAGAATCATACTAGATGAATTTAAAAATGGTAAAATTGGAAAAATAACACTGGAAAGATAGTGTAGCAAAAATAATAGCAGAGGAAGGAAAGAAAATGGAAGAATTCTTAAAAATAGATAAAACAAAAGAAGAAGTAGAACTAATTCCACCACTAACATTGGCATATATTGGAGATGCTGTACATGAACTATATGTAAGAAATAAGCTAGTTAGTGAAACAAAATTGAAACCTCATAAATTACATATAGAAGCTATTAAATATGTAAAGGCAAAAAGTCAAGCAGAAAAATTAAACCAGATATATGAAATTTTAACAGATGAAGAAAAAGATATTGTAAGAAGAGGAAGAAATACACAAAACCATCATTTACCTAAAAATTCAAATATACAAGAATATATGTATTCAACAGCATTTGAAGCTTTAATTGGATATCTATTTTTAACAAAACAAAATACAAGATTAAAAGAAATTTTAGAATATTAAAATATATGATTATGCTTGAAAAAGGCATGTTAAGATAATATAGATATAATCAAAATATGAAAGAAGGTGTGTTATATGACTATTAAACAAGCATTAATAAAAGGAGTTACTATATTAAAACTAGAAGAAATTTCTACTCCAAAATTAAAAGCAAGACTGATATTACAATATGTATTGAAAAAACCAAGACAATATTTAATTGTATATGACTATCAAAAGCTTACAGACATTGAAGAACAGCAATATCTAAAATACATAGAATTATTAAAACAAGGAAACCCAATAGAACATATTACACACCAAAAAGAGTTTATGAAATTAAATTTTTATGTAGACAATAATGTATTAATACCAAGACAAGACACAGAAATATTAGTAGAAGAAGTAATAGAAATAGCCAAAAAAACAAAAGCAAAAAAGATATTAGATTTATGTACAGGAAGTGGAGCAATTGCTATTTCTTTAGCGAAATACTTAGAAAACATAGAAGTTACAGCATTAGATATTAGTAGAAAAGCATTAGATATTGCTATTTCTAATGCAAAAAACAATAATGTACAAGATAAAATTACATTTGTAGAATCAAATCTATTTAACAGTTTAGGAAAAGAAAAATATGATATTATTGTTTCTAATCCACCATATATAAAAAAAGAAGAAATAAAAATACTAGATAAAGAAGTAAAAAAAGAGCCTATAATTGCATTAGATGGTGGAGAAGATGGATTAGATTTTTATAAAGAAATTATTGATAAAGGATATGAATATTTAAAATATAGTGGATATATTTGTTTAGAAATTGGATATGACCAAAAAGAAGAAGTATTTAAAATTATAAAAAATAAAAATCAATATATAAAAACTTATTGTAAAAAAGATTTATTTGATAATGATAGAGTAATAGTAACCCAATTAGGATAAAAAGTTTCCTAGAAGGAGGAGAAAATATGTCTTTTTCATCAGACATAAAACAAGAATTAAATAAAACAAATAGTTTAGTAAATAAAGAAAGTGTAAAATTTGAATTAATAGGATATTGTATTTCTGCCAATACAACAGTTATTAAAGGAAAGAATATTAGATTTTCAACAGAAAGTGATTATAATATTAATCGATTTTCTAAATTGTTATCTAATTTAGAAATGAATCACAATATAGATGTTAATGGAAAGAACTTTAATATTGTTACAAAATCATTTGATATTCAGAAATTACAATATTTAAGTATAAAAGAAAATGAAATATATCTTATAGAAGAAGTAAAAAAAGTAAAAGATGCCGAATTAAAAAAAGCATTTATCAGAGGAGCTTTTTTAGGTGCAGGCTCTATAAACAATCCACAAAATTCATACCATTTAGAAATTGTTTTATCAAACGAAAATAATCTAAAAATATTACAAGATATTTTAAAAGAATTTGATATATATGTAAAAGAGTTGCTTACAAAAAATAGGTATTCTGTTTATATAAAAGATGGAGAGGAAATTTCAAAAATATTAGCAGTTATTGGAGCAAATAAAGCTGTTATGCAATTTGAAGATATTCGTATACAAAAAGAGATGAGAGGGAAAGTAAATAGAATTGTAAATTGTGAAACGGCAAATTTGAATAAAACATTAAATGCAGCAATTGAACAAATTGCATCTATTAAGAAGTTGCAAAAAGATGGTAGATTTAATAAATTAGATTACAATTTAAAAGAGATAGCAATATTAAGAATAGAAAATCCAGATATGGCATTAGCAGAATTAGGAAAACTATTAAAAAATCCAATAGGGAAATCAGGTGTAAATTATAGACTAAAAAAAATAATGGAGATAGCAAATGAAAAGTAAAGAATTAGGTATATATATACATATACCATTTTGTGAAAAGAAATGTGATTATTGCGACTTTGTTTCTTTTTCAAATAAACAAAATCTAATAGATAGTTATATAAAATCTATAAAAAAAGAAATAAACAACTATTTTAAAGATAAAACATTTTTAGAAAAATATATAGTAACAACTATATATTTTGGTGGAGGAACTCCGTCATATTTGGATAGTAAGTATATTGTAGAAATAATGGAATTACTAGAAAATAATTTAAAAGATAATAAAATAAATTTCGAAGATATTGAAATAACAATAGAAGTAAATCCTGGAACAGTAGATAAGAAAAAATTAGAAGAATATAAGAAGTCAAAAATTAATAGATTAAGTATTGGATTACAAAGTACTAATAATGATATATTAAAACAAATTGGAAGAATACATACATATGAACAGTTTTTGGAAACTTATTATATAGCAAAAGAAGTAAATTTTGAAAATATTAATGTAGATTTAATGATAGGGCTTCCAAATCAAAGTATAGAACATATAAAAAATAGTTTGAAAGAAATTATAAGATTAAATCCTACACATATTAGTGTATATTCTCTAATTATAGAAGAGGGAACTGTAATAGCACAAAAAATAGAAAACAATCAATTGCACGAAATGGATGAAGAACTAGAACGAAATATGTATTGGTATGTAAAAAATACATTAGAATTAAATGGATATATACATTATGAGATTTCTAACTTTGCAAAAAAAGGAAAAGAATCAAAACATAATAGAAATTGTTGGAAACAAAAAGAATATATAGGAATTGGTGTAAATGCTCATTCTTATTTAAATTTTGTAAGATATGCTAATATATCAGATATTGAACAATATATAATTTGCATGGATAGAGTAAATGAAAAGTGTATAAATGATATTTTAGAATTATCTAATAATAACAAAAATAAATTGGAAGAAAAAAAGTTGGAAACAATATACGAAATAGGTGAAATACAAACTTTGGAAGATAGGAAAAAAGAATATATGCTTTTAGGATTAAGAACAATAGAAGGTGTATGTATATCAGAGTTTAAAGAGAAATATGTAGATAATCCTATATTTTTATATAGAAAACAATTTGAGAAATTAGTAGAAGAAGAATTAATAATAATTGATGGAGATTATATAAAATTAACAAATAAAGGATTAGATTTAGCAAATTTAGTGTGGGAAGAATTTATATAAAAATTAGAAAAAAATTATTGACAAAGCCTATATAAATATGATATTATATTTACTGTTACAAGAAGAAGTCAAACTTCTCACCTTATCCAAATAAGGAAAAAGGTTAGAAATTAAATATAATTAGCATATATATATTTGAAGGCTAGTTTATTTTAGATTTGACTTGTAACAAAAGTCAAATTTTTTGTTATTGGAGGTGTTTTGTATAAAACAAGAATTACCAATTAATGGTCAAATTAAAGCAAAAGAGATTCAATTAATAGGAGATAGTGGAGAAAAAGTAGGTATTATTTCTTTAAATGAAGCTTTACAAAAAGCAGAAGAAAAAAGTTTAGATTTAGTTTTAGTTGCGCCAAATGCAAATCCACCAGTTTGTAAGATTATGAATTATGGAAAATATAAATTTGAGCAAGCAAAAAAGGAAAAAGAAGCTAAGAAAAAACAAAAAAGTTTTGAAGTTAAAGAAATAAGGGTAACTCCTAATATTGAAGAACATGACTTTAGTTTCAAATCTAAAAATGCTAAAAAATTTATACAAGAAGGAAACAAAGTAAAAATAACAGTTAGATTTAGAGGAAGAGAAGTAAATAATTCAAAAGCTGGTGAAAATGTTTTAAATAAATTCATAGAAGATATGAATGATATTGCAGTTGTAGAAAAGGCACCAAAGCTTGAAGGAAGAAATATGTTTACTATTCTTGCTAAAAAAACTGAAAAATAAAAAATAGGAAGGAGAAAGACTTATGCCAAAATTAAAAACAAATAAAGCTGCAAAGAAAAGATATTCTTTAACAGCAACAGGAAAAGTTAAAAGAACAAAATCAAACAGAAGACACTTATTAGCAAATAAAACAAAAAGACAAAAAAAATCAGGAAAAATTCAAAATGCTTATGCAGACAAAACATGTATGAATACAATTAAAAAATTATTACCATATGGTAACTAAAATAAAAAAGGAAGGTGAGATATATGGCAAGAGTAAAAACAGCTAGAACAACAAGAGCAAGACATAAAAAAATATTAAAACAAGCCAAAGGATATTATGGAGCAAAACATTATAGATTTAGAAATGCAAATCAAGCAGTTATGAAATCTTTAGCATATGCATATGTAGGAAGAAAAGATAAAAAAAGTAATTTTAGAAAATTATGGATAGCAAGAATAAATGCAGCTGCTAGAATGAATGGAACAACATACAGCAAATTAATCGCAGGATTAAAGAAAGCTAATGTAACAGTAAATAGAAAAATGTTAGCAGATATTGCTATAACAGACCCAAAAGCATTTACAGAAATCGCTGAAATTGCAAAAAAAGCATAATTAAAATATGTGATAAAATATGAAACATATAAAAATAGTAAATTAGAAAAATTGTTTTCTGATTTACTATTTTTATATTATAGGAAACAATATGAAACTTTTTAGTTTCGCAACACAAAGTGAAAATAAATAAAATTTTATTTTCAAAAGAAAGTTTTCCTAATTTCCTAATATAGAACAATTTTGTTCTATTATTGCTTTTTCATTTTTGGTTTTGAAATTAAAGAAGCTAAATAGCCAAAGAAAATGGCAGCTGCAATTCCGTCCAGCAGAAGCTTTTACACCACCTGTAAAAGCACCTATAAATCCCATATTTTTTACTTCTTCAATAGCTCCTTTTGCTAAATTGTAACCAAAGCCTGTTAAAGGGACAGTAGCACCAGCACCAGCAAAATCTACTAAATACTGATAAATTCCAAGCCCACCTAAAATAGCTCCAAGAGTTACAAAAATAACTAAAATTCTAGCAGGTGTTAATTTGGTTTTATCAATTAAAATCTGACCAATAACACAAATTAGACCACCAACAACAAAACATTTTAGAAGGGTAGACCATTCAAAAACAGAAGCCCAATCTACTTGATTCATAAATCTCATTCCTTTCAAAATATAAATTTTAATAATAAATAATTATTTGAACTTATAAATTTTCAATACTAATTGCGTGTGCGATACCTGGAATAGATTCTCCTTGTTGTGAACTAGTAGAATTCATTAATGCACCAGTAGCAACTAGTAAAATTCTTTTCATTTTTCTTTCTTTTAATTGTTTGAAAAAATATCCAGAAAATACAGTTCCACAACATGCACAACCACTACCACCACTATGTGTGTCTTGATTTTCTTTATCAAAAATTAAAACACCACAATCATTGTAATTATTTTTTATGTTATATCCATTTGCTTTTAATAAATCAATAACAATATCTTTACCAACATATCCTAAATCTCCACTAATAATAGCATCATAATAATTTGGACTTCTGCCAGTATCTAAAAAATGAGTTGTTACAGTATCAGCAAAACTTGGAGCCATAGCAGCACCCATATTGTTTCCATCTTTAATTCCCATATCTACAATTTTCCCAGGTGTAATATGTGTAATATATGGTCCAGGACCATTTTTAGAAACAATAGCAGCACCTGAGCCTGTAACAGTCCACTGACTTGTTTGTGGTCTTTGATTTCCCAATTCTAAAGGGAATCGGAATTGTTTTTCTGCACTACAAAAGTGACTAGAAGTTGCACATAATACATAATTTGCAAAACTTTCTGCACAAATAGCACCTAATGTTAAAGATTCAACAAAAGTAGAACAAGCACCAAATACACCAAAAAATGGAATGCTTAAATCTCTTAGTCCAAAACTTGAAGAAATACATTGATTAAGTAAATCTCCTGCAAACATGCAATCTATATCACTTGCTGAAATACCGAGCTTTTCTAATAGCTGTATTTACAGTTTCTTTTATAATTTTGCTTTCTGCTTTTTCCCATGTTTTTTCTCCCCAAAATTCGTCATCTAATGTTTGGTCAAAAAATTTAGCTAAAGGACCTTCAGCTTCTTTTGGACCAACAATAGAAGCACATTCTAAAATAGAAGGAGGAGTAGTAAACTTAATAGTTTGTTTTCCTAATTTTTCCAAAATATTTAGCTCCTTGTATAATATATTTAGGTTTTTAAAAGGTTACCCATAAACCTTTATATAACAATTAATAGTTAGTCTTTCAAAGAGTTGCCAAAAAAGACAGATTATTTTGGCAACTTATTAATATTATAGGAAAGTTCTCTGAACTTCCTATAATATAAAATTTTAATCATGCCTCTTTTGTTCTAAAACTTGATTTTCTAATAATTATAGTATTAAAAGTTGTCAACTTTTAAACTAAAGTAATGTTTTGTGTATTAAAAATTAAGTAGATAATACCAACTAATATAGAGGTAGATATACCAAATACCAGAACAGGTCCAGCAACAGTAAACATCTTTCCTCCAACACCCATTACATAGCCTTCTGATTTATATTCCATAGCAGGAGAAACAATAGAATTTGCAAAACCAGTTATTGGAATTAATGAACCAGCACCAGCAAATTTTCCAATTTTATTAAAAATATTTAAACCAGTAAGAAAAGCAGATAATCCAATTAATAAAACTGAAACAATTGTCCCAGAAATTTGTGTATCAAATCCTCTATCTTTGCAAATATTAAGTATAAGTTGTCCTATTGTACAAATTAGCCCACCAACCCAAAAAGCATTAAAACAATTTTTTAATATAGGTGAGTTGGGAGATTTTTTATCTACATAATCTTGATATGTTTTTTTTGTTTCTGTTGGATTTTTCATTATACATAAGTCCTTTCAAAAATAAATAATTAAGTTTTTAAAAATAAATAATTGTAAACTAAACATCTGTATTATTTTTTCTATTTAAATCTATAGAAAATGCGATATCTAAATCAACAAAATATTCAGAAATTTTGTCACCACTAATGTTTGCTCTTTGTTCTAAAATTGTGACATTAGAAAGATAATCAACAGTTTTAGAAGCTTCTGCAATGGCTTTTACTATAGCATCTTTCCAAGACACAGTTGAATTGCCAGTAATAATTAAATGTTTTTTAATTTCCATAAACTAACCTCCAAATCTTTTAAAAATATGTTTTCCAAAAAAATAAAAAATATACAGAAATTGTAGAAAAAATATATATTACAGTATATAATTTAAAAAATGGAAAAAAATAAAGGAGAGATATAAATATTATGGATAAAATAAGAGAAGTTGCATTAAAAACATTATATAAAATTGATAAAGAAGAAGCATATTCTAATATTGCTTTAGATGAAACTATTAAGGAAAATAGAAAAAAATTAGATGATAGAGATATTGGATTTATATCAGAAATTGTATATGGTGTTACTTCATGGAAATTCACAATAGATGAAATTATAAAAAAATATTCAAAAATTAAATTAAGAAAAATTTCACCTTGGATTATAAATATTTTAAGAATGGGAATTTACCAAATTGTATTTTTAGATAAAGTTCCTAAATCAGCATCAGTCAATGAAAGTGTTAATTTAGCAAAAAGATATGGACATAGAGGAAGTAGTAATTTTGTAAATGCTATTTTAAGAAAAGTAGATAAGAAAGATTATGAAGATTTTTTTGAAATTAAAAATCCTGTAGAGAGAATATCAAAAACAACATCTATGCCAGTTTGGATAATAGAAGAATTATTAAAAGAAAATAGTATAGAAAAAGTAGAAGAAATTTGTAAGGCATCTAATATAAAACCAAAAGTATCAATTAGAATTAATAGACTAAAAACTAACAAACAAGAATTAGAAGATTTATTTAAAGAAAGAAATATAAATTTTAAAGAAGGAAAATTAGAAGATTTTTTTGTTTTAGAAAAAATAAAAAATATAGAAAATTTAGATTTATTTAAACAAGGATATTTTACTATTCAGGATGAAGGTGCAGGTTTAATTGCAAAAGTAGTAAATCCAAAATCAGGTGAATTAATATTAGATGCTTGTAGTAGTCCAGGTGGAAAGACAACTTATATGTCAGAATTGATGGAGAATAAAGGAGAGATTGTTGCATGGGATTTGCATAAACATAGAGTAAAGCTAGTAGAAGATAATGCAAAAAGATTAGGTATTAATATTATTAAAACACAGTGTCAAGATGCAACAATTTATAAAGAAGAATATAAAGAAAAA
>CANAUI010000023.1 GCA_947364715.1 uncultured Clostridium sp. | reverse complement strand
ATTATGTGTCTTTTTATTTATCCAAAAACGGTAATTTAATTTTACCATTTATATTAAAAGCTTAGAAATAGTAAAATAAAAGCTGAAAAAATATTATTTTTTAAAATTACTACTTAAGATTATTACATATATTATTGGAATAGTATGTAAAATTAAGAAAAAATAAGTAAAAAAGAGTTTTTGAAAGAAAAAATACTAATAAATGAAAAAGAGAACTGGAAATTCTGATTAATTTTGATATTTTATTTAAAATTATGTATACAGAATTTGAAAAAAGGCAGAATATATAGTATAATATAGATTAATCGCGCAAAAAATATAAAGGAGAGTGAAGTTTATTTTAAAAAAGAAACTAAAATTCTATACAAAAGAGTTTCTAAAATTTTTTAACATTACAATTATAGCTTTTGGTATTATAATGGCGATTATATTAATAAAATATAAACCAATGTATAAAGTAATCATGTCTGGAGAAGAACTTGGTTATGTAGAAAATAAGCAAGCTTTAGAACAATCATTAAAAGAAGAAATTACAGAAAATACAAGTAAAACTATTCAAGATATTGATTTAAATAAACATCCAGAATATGAGTTAAAATTAGTAAGTAGAATAGAATATACAGATGAAAAAAAGGTATTGCAAGAATTAAAAGATGAAGTTACTATTACTTATAAATATTATGAAATAGCAGTACAAGATACAGTGGTTGAAAAAGTAAATACAAGTGAAGAAGCAGAAGAATTAGTAAATCAAATAAAAAAAGAAAATGATAGTCAAAAAATTAATTTAAACATCGTAGAAAAATATACACAAAATGAAGAAGAAGTAGATACATCAGAATTAGAAGTAGCAAAACTAAATATTAATGAAACAGTACAAACAACTCTAGAAGAGATTGAACAACAAAAAGAAGAGGATGAAAGATTAAATTCTTTACCAAGTATTAATGATATTAAATTAGCAGTAACACCAATTCAAGGTAAAATTACATCTAGATATGGGGTAAGTAGTAATATTAGAAGGTCAACACATACAGGATTAGATATCTCAGCACCAACTGGTACAGATATAAAGGTAGTAGCAGATGGTACAATTATTAGTGCAGTATATAGTGGTGCTTATGGAAATTTAGTAAAAGTAAGTCATGGAAATGGTGTTGAAACTTGGTATGCACATACAAATAAGATGTGTGTTAAGAAAGGAGATACTGTAAAAGCAGGAGATGTAATAGCAACAGTTGGCTCAACAGGAAATTCAACAGGACCTCATTTACACTTAGAAATTATAGTGGATGGGAAGACAGTAAATCCTCAAAATTATTTATATTGTAAAGATTAATTTTATAATTAATAATATATAACCATGTAAATAATGTTAAATGTTGTCAAATTAAGGCCTGTTATTATATGAATTTTAAAACACTGGGTAAGAAATTAAACGAACATTAGTGAGTGAGATTGGAGCAACCTACAAAAATTTTAATTTTTGGTTGTGACACACAAAGTGTTAAAAAAATTATATAATAACAGGTCTTAATTTGACAGTATTATAATGTTATAGTTAAAGTTTTCTCAATTTAGCTACAAAGAATCCTTCATATAATTCTGAAGGACAAATATTTAAAGTACCTTCAATAGAAGTTGGCAGTAAAGTAATATCTGTAAAATTAGATTTATTGATAGGTAAAACTTCAATTTGTTTTAAATCTATAAATTTTTTCAAAATATTTTCATTTTCTTGACATAAAATAGAGCAAGTAGAATATACCATTTCATGTTTAGGTTTTAGTAAATTAATTGCTTTTTTTAACAAATCAGCTTGAACTTTAGAAGAACGAGTTACTAAACTTTCTGTAAAAGTTGAATCTAATTTTTTATCAAAAATGGATATTGTTCCACTACCACTACAAGGAGCATCTAATAAAATTTTATCAAAAGAAAAGAAATTATCTAGTTGTCTGGCATCTTTTATCATAACATTTACTCTATTAGCATTTTGCTTATTCAAATTATATTGCAATCTTTCTGCTCTAATTTTATTTTTTTCACAAGCAGTAATAAAAGCTTGATTTTGAGAAAGTGCTAACATTTGTGTAGTTTTGCCACCAGGAGCAGAAGTCATATCTAAAATATTTTCGTTTTTTTCAGGACATAATATAAGTGGTGGAATCATAGAAGATAAACTTTGTAAGTAAATTTCTCCATTTTTATAAATATCTAAATTTTTTAAGTCTTCATGTGAAATATTTTCCATAATCAAAGCATCTTTATACCAAGAAACTTCTTTATATTTAAATCCTAAAGAATCAAAAATATATTTTATATTTTCAATATTATTTTTTAATGTATTGACTCTTAGTGTAACAGGTCTTCTAGTTGAATATCCATCTATGATTATATCAATTAAATTTTCTGCATATTGACTTTTTAATAAATTATATAAAAATTCTGGTATATTTATCATATTTATTACCATTCCTTTCAAGTTAAAATAATGTAAATTTTAGAAATACATATTAAATTTATACCTATATAATACAACATTATAAGTTAAAATGCAAAAATTTATTAACTCTAAACTATAACCCTAAATTTAAAAATTTCTACTCATAATTAATAAAAAGAGTTGATATTTTTTTGATTTTAATATAAAATCTATAAAGACTTAAACATAAGGAGGATACAGAATGATTACTTTAGAAGATGTTAGGAAAAACGAAGAAGTAGAAGCTTTAATATTAGGAGCACAAAAAGAATTAGATGGACTTCGGATATACAGAACATAGTCATAGGCATATTTCTATTGTTTCAAAAAGAGCAGGAGATATTTTAGAAAAATTAGGATATCCAAAAAGAACAGTAGAACTTGCAAAAATAGCAGGATATTTACATGATATTGGAAATTGCGTAAATCGAGTGGACCATGCACATAGTGGAGCTATTATGGCTTTTAACATATTAAAAGATATGGGAATGCCAGTAGAAGAAAGAACAGAAATTATGATGGCAATTGGAAATCATGATGAAAAAACAGGAACAGCAGTTAGTGATATATCAGCATCTTTAATATTAGCAGATAAATCAGATGTACACAGAAACAGAGTTACTAATACAAATTTATCAACTTTTGAAATTCATGACAGAGTAAATTATGCTGTAACTAATGCCAACTTAGAATTAAATAGTGAAGAAAGAAAAGTAATATTGAATTTAACAATAGATACAAAATTATGTCCAGTTTTAGATTATTTTGAAATCTTCATGGATAGAACAATGATGAGCAAATATGCTGCAAAATATTTGAAAATTTGGTTTGAATTAGTTATTAATAATACAAAATTATTATAATTGATAGAAATTAAATAATTTTGTATAGTAAAACTCAGAAAAATTTAAATTTCTCTGAGAACAAGATAAAAATAAATATAGGGATGTCTATATAAAAGAAAGGAATGAAGTATAATAATGAAAAAAGTAAAAATGATTACAATGATAGTATTAGTTATATTAATTACAATGGTTTCATTTTTTGGAGTATATACAAAAATCCAAAATAGAATGGAAAATCAAGTAAGAACATATGAATTAGATACAGATTTAAAAGGAGCTAGATATATAAGATTATCAGTAAATAAAGAGAATAGAGATATTATAAAAGATGCAGATGGAAATGAAGTTGAAACAGAAGAAGAATTAACTGATGAACAAATATCAGAAAAAGGATATAAAAAAGAAAGCATACCTAATAATAGTGAAGAAATTTTAACATTAGAAAATTATCAAAAAACCAAAGAAATTATAAGTGAAAGATTAAAAACACAAAAGGTAGGAGAATATAACATATCAATAGATAATGAAACAGGAGATATTTTAGTTCAAATACCAGAAAACAATGCTACTGATAGTTTGGTAAGTAATATTAATACAGTAGGAAAATTTGAGATTATTGATGCAAAAACAAAAGAAGTATTAATGGATAATAATGATATTAAATTAGTAAATGTTATGTATGGCTCAGAGTCTGAAACATCAGGTGGGACAACAGTATATTTAAATATTGAATTTAATAAAAAAGGTGCTGAGAAGTTAGAAAATATTAGTAATACTTATATAAAAGTTGAAACAGATACAAAAAATGATACATCTGAGGATAAAAATACAACAGATGAAGAAAATGCGACAGAGGACACAAATTCAGAGGAAAAAAATGAAAATTCAACAGAGGAAACAGCTAAAGAAATAACTTTAAAAATTGATAATGAAGAAATAATGACAACTAGTTTTGATGAGTCAATAGAAAATGGAAAATTACAATTATCAATTGGAAAAGCTACAACAGATACAAAAACTTTTCAAAGTAATATAACAAGTGCTTCTTCAATGGCAAGTGTATTAGATTCAGGAAATTTGCCAATAAAATATGATATAAAATCAAATGAATATATTTTATCAGACATAACTAATAGACATATTGAATATCTAGCATTGGTTGTTGGTATTGTACTTTTAGTAGGATTTATTATATTTATTATTAGATATAAAGTAAATGGATTGTTATCATCAATTGCTTTTATAGGTTTAATTAGTTTATACTTGTTAATAATTAGATATACAAATGTTAGTGTATCTATCCAAGGAATAGTAGGAATTATTGTAACTATTATATTAAACTATATATTTATCAATAAAATATTAGCAACAATTAATAAAAGTGAAGATAGTAAAAAATTAGTAACTATAAAAGAAGGAATAAAAGAAAGTTACAAAGAATTCTTTATAAAACTAATACCAATTTGCATATCTGTTATAACATTTTGTTTTGCAAGTTGGACAACAATTAGTAGTTTTGGAATGGTTATGTTTTGGGGAATTACTTTAATTGCGTTATATAATTATTTAATTACAGCGACAATGTTAAAAGTAAAAGCAGAAAAATAGGAGGTATTTACAGATGAAACAATTCGTAAAAAGTAAGCAACTAAAAATTATATTAATTGCATTGGTAATCATAGCAGGAATTATTATGATTGCTGTAAAAGGATTTAATTTTGATTTAAAATATCAAAAAACACAAAGAGTAGAGTTATATTTGAAAAAAGAATTTAATATATCAGATATTAGACAAATAACAAATGAAGTATTTGGTAAACAAAATGTTATGATTCAAAAGGTAGAAATTTTTGAAGATTCTGTGTCTATTACAACTACTTCTATAACAGATGAACAAAAAAGTGATTTAGTAACTAAAATTAATGAAAAATATGGCACAGAATTAAAAGTAGAAAATACAAGAGTAGAAAATATAGGACATACAAGAGGAAGAGATATTATAACACCATATATAATGCCATTTGCAATTGCAATTATTATTGTATTAATATATTTAGGAATTCGTTATTATAAATTAATCACAGTAAAAGTTATAGCAAAAAGTGTAGGAATTATAGGATTAGCACAAATATTGTTATTTAGTATTATAGCAATTACAAGAATACCAATCGGAAGACTAACAATTCCAATGGTTATATTAGTATATTTGTTAACTTTGTTTGGTTTGACAAGTATATTTGAAAAAAATGTAGCTAAAAAGAAATTAGAAGAAAACAAAAAGAAATAAATTATTTATATTATAGGAAATTCGAACAATGTTCCTATAATAAAAAAAGAACAGTTTTTATATTATACTGTTCTTTATTTATTATATAGGAAAATCAACTTTTATCTTGACCCTATTTTATTTTTTTAAAGTAACAACAGTTACTCCCATTTCTCCTTCACCAAAAGTACCTAATCGAAAACTTTTTACATGATAATTTGTTTTCAAAAATTGATGAATACCATTTTTTAATTTACCAGTGCCTTTTCCATGAATAATTCTAACAGTTTCTAATTTTGATAAAGCACAATCATCTAAAAATTTGTCAATTGCAAAATTAGCTTCTTCTATATTCATACCAATTACATTTATCTCTGGTTTTATACTTCTACTTTTAGAAATATTGGAAGAAGTATGTATACTTGTAGAGGTATTCGAATTTTTAGGGTTTTGTAAAACATTTAATTTTAAATTTATTTTCATACTACCAATTTGTACTTGAACATCATTGTTTCTAGAAACTTTTGAAAGAATAATACCATTTTGATTTAATGTAGTTACAAAAACTTCTTTCCCAGGTTGAATTTCTTCTTTGGAAAGAGAATTGGTATTAGAAATATTATTGGAAATATCAGAGTCTAATTGGATATCTTTAATCTTTTTATTTAATGAGTTTCTTAAAAGATTAACTTCATTAGAACTCTTTACATTTGATAATTCTTTGATAATTTCATTAGCCTCTTCTTTGGTTTCTAATAAAATATTTCTAGCTTTAATTTTTGCACTATTAATAATTTCTTTTTCTTGTTTTTCTTTTTCAAAATTTTCTTTTTTTAATTTTTCTTTTAATATGTGTATTTCTTCAGATTCTAGTAAGATTTTCTCTTTTTCTTTTTCAATTAATTGTTTATTATCATAAATATTTTTTAAAAGTTCTTCAAAAGTGATATCATTTGAAGACATCAAATTTTTTGCTTTTTGAATGATAGATAAGTCTAAACCTAATTTTTGACTAATTGCAAATGCATTACTTTTACCAGGAACACCAATTAGCAGTTTATATGTAGGAGACAAAGTTTCAACATCAAATTCAACAGAAGCATTTTCAAATCCATAAGTAGTCATAGCATATTTTTTTAATTCTTGGTAGTGTGTAGTAGCAATGGTAAGGCTACCTGAATTTTTAAAATAGTCTAATATAGAAATCGCTAAATTAGCACCTTCTACTGGGTCAGTTCCAGACCCTAATTCATCTACTAATATTAAAGAATTATTATTTGCATATTTTGTAATATCTACAATATTAGTCATATGAGAAGAAAAAGTACTTAAAGAATCAGCAATACTTTGGTCATCACCAATATCTGCAAAGATATGCTCAAATACAAAAATACTAGATTTTTCACTAGTAGGAATATTTAGTCCACTACAAGCCATACAAGTAAGTAGACCAACAGTTTTTAAAGTAACTGTTTTACCACCTGTATTAGGACCTGTAATTAACAAAGTGGAAAAATCTTCTCCAAGTTTTATTGTAATAGGAACAACTTTATTACTATCAATTAAAGGGTGTCTAGCATTTATTAAATGAATTTCTTTTTTGCTATTAATAATAGGTGTTATTCCTGAAATTGATTTGGAATATTTTGCTTTTGCAAATATAAAATCTAAAAAACCTATTACTTCAAAATCTGTTTTTAATTCTTTTATATATGGATAAAATAGTGAAGTTAATTGTTGCAATATTTTCTCAATTTCCATTTCTTCTTCTAATCGTAATTGATTAATTTCATTATTTAATTCAAATATAGAAATAGGCTCTATAAATAAAGTAGAACCAGCATTAGAAATATCATGTACAAACCCCTTAACTTGAGCTCGGTATTCTTCTTTTATAGGAATGACAAATCGGTCATTTCTAATGGTTACTACATTTTCTTGTATATATTTAGAAAAAGAAGAAGAATGAATCATGGAATTTAATTTAGAACGAATATCTTGTTCTAAGCTTCTAATTCTTTTTCTAATTTTTTGTAATTCTGTAGATGCTTTATCATCTATCGTATTTTCATCAATAATAGAAGATGAAATCTTGGAAATAACACCTTCATTTGTATATAAACTAGAAAATAGTCCTTCTAAAATTGGAAAGTCATCTTTATTAATGTAATCTTTAAAAAAATAAGATTTTAAATCTTTGGCACAAATAAAAATAGTGTTTAAGTCTAATAAGCCTTTTATAGTTAAACTTTGAGAACTTTCTAAATTTATTAGATATATATGGATATCTTGGACATCATAAAAAGAAGGAACAGAATTTTTATATATTAAATTTACAGCTTCTTCTGTTTCTTCTAATTTTTGTTTTACAATATTAGTGTCATTATATACTTGCAAATTTAAGGCAAGCTTTTTTCCTAGATTTGTAGAACAATGTCTACTTAAATTTTCTAATACTTTATGAAATTCTAGTTTTGATATATAGTTAGTATTCATTTAGATTTTTTCCTTATTTAAAATTATTTTTTGTCATCATCTTTTTTTTCTTTAGGAATGATAATATTTGTAGGTTTTTTATCATCTGTATTGTGAGGTTTTAATGGACTAATATGGTCTTGTACAGGTGATATTTCTAAATTGCTGTCATCGCCTGATACGATTTCTATTTTTTTATCTTCATTCATAAGAATTCCTCCTCTTGGTATTTTTTTTATATTAGCATATAAAAGTGAAAAGTGCAAGAAGGTAATAGCTTTTGTTAACAAAAAAATTTGTTTGACAAGATTCTACATGATTTGTTATAATAATGGATATGATAATTGAAAATAATTACAATTTTGTATATAAAATTATATAAGAAAGGGGCAATTTATATAATATATAAATATTATATAAAATAATAAAATATATGAAAGACAAAATAATTAAATTTTTAGCACATGATGGAAGAATTTCAGTTATATGTGCAGACACAACAAAAATGGTAGAAGAAGCAAGGAAAATACATGATATGAGCCCAGTTGTAACAGCTGCATTTGGAAGATTATTAACAATTACATCTATTATGGCAACAGAAATGAAAGGAAGCAAAGACAAATTAACAGTTCAACTAAAAGGAGATGGACCTATAGGGGTTATGATTGCAACAGCAAACAATAAATCAATTGTAAAAGGATATGTGTCAAATCCAATTATAGAGCTACCATTAAATGAAGATGGAAAATTAGATGTTAGTGGAGCAGTAGGATATCATGGATATATTAATGTAGTAAAAGATATAGGATTAAAAGACCCATATATTGGTATATCTCCATTAGTATCAGGTGAAATTGCAGAAGATTTTGCAAATTATTTTGTAAATTCTGAACAAAGGAATTCAGCAGTTGCATTAGGTGTATTGGTAGATAAAAATGGTGTTAGAGCAAGTGGAGGATATTTAATTAATCCAATGCCAGATGCAACAGAAGAAGATATTACAAAAGTGGAACAATCAATTTTTAAAGCTGGTGCTATTTCAAAAATGTTAGACCAAAATTTAACAATGGAAGAAATCGCGAAAAAAATAACTGGAGATGAAAATGTAAAAATAATAGAAGATAGTATTTTACCAGAGTTTAAATGTGATTGTTCAAAACAACATATGCAAGATGCCTTGATGACAATTGGTAAGGAAGAATTAGAAGATATTATGGAAAAAGAAGGCAAGGCAGAGTTGATTTGTCATTTTTGTAATACGAAATATCAATTTGATATAAAAGATTTAGAAAATATATTAAAAAATATAGAAGAAAGTGAAAAATAAAGAATATAAGGAGAGATAGATATGGAAGATAAAGTATTTATATTTGGACATAAAAATCCAGACACAGATTCAATTTGTGCAAGTTTAGTAAGTGAAAGATTAGACAAAAGGAATGGTTGGAATTGTACAGTTGCAAAAAGATTAGGAAAGATAAATAAAGAAACACAATATGTATTAAATTATTTACATTTAGAAGCACCTGAAATGATAGATAAAGTAGAAGAAGGACAGGGGGTAGCATTAGTAGACCATAATGAATTCAATCAAAGTGTAGAAGGGATAGAAAAAGCAAAAATTTGGTCAGTAACAGATCATCATAGAATAGCAAATTTTGAGACATCAGAGCCTTTATATTATACAGCAAAACCATATGGATGTACTTGCACAATTTTATTTGAAGAATATAAAAGATTAGGACATGAAATTAGTAAAGAAGAAGCAATTTTAATGGCAAGTAGTATTATATCAGATACATTGCTATTAAAGTCACCAACTACGACAGAACATGATAAAAAAGCATTATCAGAATTAGAAAAAATTGCAGAAATTGATATTCAGGAATATGGATTAGAAATGTTAAAAGCAGGGACAGACTTAGGTGATTTTTCAGAAGCTGAATTAGTAAATTTAGATGCGAAAAATCTTGAGACAAATGGTAATAAATTTGTTATAGCACAAGTAAATACAGTTAGTATTGAAGATGTTTTAAAAAGACAAAAAGACTTAGAAAGTGCAATAAATAGAGAAATAGAAAAGAAAGGATTACAATTATTTGTATTTGCAATAACAGATATTTTAAATAGTAATTCAGAAATTATAGTTTTAGGAGATAGAACAGATGCAGTAGAAAAAGCATTTGATGTAAAATTAGAAAACAACAGAGCATTTTTACCAGGTGTTGTTTCACGAAAGAAACAATTATTACCTGATATCGATAAAAATATGTAAGTTTTTATTGATGAAGAGGAGATATACATGTATTTAAAAAGATTAGAATTACAAGGATTTAAATCATTTGCAGATAAAACTATATTAGAATTTATGCCAGGAATCACAAGTGTTATAGGGCCAAATGGCTCTGGAAAAAGTAATATATCAGATGCTATTAGATGGGTACTTGGAGAACAAAGTATGAAATCATTGAGAGGTGCAAAATCATTAGATATTATATTTGCAGGTACACAAAACAGAAAATCATTAGGATTTGCAGAGGCATCTTTGGTATTTGATAATACAGATGGAGCTTTGCCTATTGAATACACAGAAGTAACAGTTACAAGAAAGATATATAGAAGTGGTGAAACTGGTTATTATATCAACAAAGTACCATGTAGATTAAAAGATGTGTTAGAGTTATTTATGGATACTGGTATTGGAAAAGATGGTTATTCAATTATTGGCCAAGGAAAAATAGATGAGATTTTAAGTAATAAATCAGAAGATAGAAGGCATATTTTTGAAGAAGCAGCAGGAATAGTAAAATATAGAGCAAGAAAAGCAGAAAGTGAAAAAAAATTAGAACATACAAAATTAAATCTTCTTAGAATTAATGATATATTGACAGAGATAGAGACAAATATAGAACCATTAAAAATACAAGCAGAAAAAGCAAGAAAATATTTGGATTTGAGAGAAGAGTTAAAAAATATTGAGATAGGTTTATTTTTATATAATATAGAAAAATATAAAAAAGATTTAGAAGATATTGTAAAAGATGAAGAAATTTATAAAAGTCAGTGTAATGATGAAGAAGGTAGATTAGAAAGAATTAAAGCATTAAAAGAAGAATTAAAATCAGAAATTGAATATATTACAGAATCTATTGAAGAGATGTCTAATTTAGGATTTGAAAGTAAAAAAGAAATTGAAATGTTAAATTCTGATATCAATGTATCTAATACAAGAATTGAAAATAATAAACAAAACAAAGAAAGATTTGAAAAAGAAATTGACGAATTAACAGCAAGAATAAAAGAATTAGAGGATGAGAAAAAACAAAAAGAAGAAAAGAAAGAAAATTTAAAACAAAATAGAGAAAAATTTGCAAAAGAATTAGAGAAAAAAGAAGCTGAATTAGCAGAAATAACAAAAAAATTATCTAGTAAAGAATTAGAAATGGAAGAAAATAAAAAAACAGTAGAAGAAAATACAGATAAGAAATATGAATTGCAAACTAATATTAGTGAACAAGATATTAATTATCAAAACTACCAAAAAAGACAAACACAAATTAAAAATGAAATAGCTGGAAATATTTCTGAACTAGATAATACAAGAATTAGAAAAGAAGAAATTGTAAAAGATTTTTATGAAATAGAAAATAAACGAAATAAGATTTTAACAGATTTAGAAGAAGTTAATAAAGAAAAGCAAGAAGTACATAGAAAGATTAAAGATTTTGATAGTAAAATAAATATGCTTTCAGGAGAAAAGAGGATAAAAGAATCAAAATTAAAATTCTTAATAGAAACAGAAAAAGAAAAAGAAGGATATATCAAAAGTGTTAAAACATTATTAAAAGATTGTGAAACAACAAAAGAATTAGGAAAAGGAATGCATGGTGTTTTAGCTAATATTATTGAAGTACCAGAAGAATATCAAACAGCAATTGAGATGTGCTTAGGAAATAGTTTACAAAATATTGTAACAGAAAATGAAGATGATGCAAAAAGATTAATAGAATATTTAAGAAAAAATAATTTAGGAAGAGCATCATTTTTACCAATTACATCAATAAAAGGAAAGAAACTTGAAAAAATAAAAGGCAAAAATACAGGAATTCTTGGGATTGCTTCAGATTTGATTAAATATAGCAAAAAGTATGAAAATGTTATCCTAAATTTATTAGGAAGAACAGTAATTGTACAAGATATGGAAAATGCTATTAGAGTTGCCAAAGACAATGGATATAGCTTTAGAATTATTACAGTAGAAGGAGATATTATTAATCCATCAGGTGCTATTACAGGAGGCTCTGTTGCGAAAAAAACTGTAAATATACTAGGAAGAGGAAAAGAAATTGAAAAACTACAAAAAGGAATAACAAAATTAGAAGAGCAAATCCAAAAAATAGAAAAAGAAAAACAAGACTATCAAGAATCTATTAATCATATAGCAGAAAATGCTTTATCTTTTGAAAAGGAACTACAAGATATAGAAATTACATATGCAACAGGAAAAGAAAAAATCAATAGTATAGAAGAAAACATTAATAGAGTAGAAATAAGATTAAACAAGCTAAAAGAAGAAAGTAAAAAATTAGAAGAACAAAAAGAACAAAGTATAAAAATCAAAACAGATTTCCAAGAAAAGATTAAAACAATAAATGAAGAAAATGAAAGATTAAAAAAAATCATTACAGAATTTACAGAATTGAATAAAGATAATCAAAAATATGTAGATGATTTGAATTTTGATATTACTAATTTAAAAATTTCTGTATCTTCATTTGATGAAAGTGAAAGTTCGATAGAGGAAATCCAGGAAAGAATTTATTCTGAAATAGAAAGTACTAATAGAAGTATTGAAAATAAAAAAATACAAATTGAGAAGAGTATACAAGATAATTTAAACTTGGAAAAATCAATTGAGGAAATTAAAAAGAAGATTAAAAAGATTGAAGAGGAAGTAAAGAATAGTGGCTCTAAAATAGATGAACTAAAAGAAAAGAGAATTCAAAAAAATAAAAAGTTGGCAGAACAAGAAGAAGAAATTAATAACAAATTAAAAATAATTGAAGATTTAAAAGCACAAATTGTAAAAATAGATGTTAAGAAAACAAAACTAGAAGAAGAAATTAATGAAATTATTAATAAAATGTGGGAAGAATATGAATTAACACCAAATAATGTTGGAAATTATAAAAAACCAGAAAATGTACAATTAACACAAAAAAAAGTAAAAAATTTACGAATTGACATCAAGCAATTGGGAAGTGTAAATGTGGATTCTATTGAAGAATACAAAAATTTGAAAGATAGATATGATTTTATGTGTGAACAAAGACTAGATTTAGAAAGTACAATGTCAAAATTAAGAAAAATTATTTCAGATATGACAAATATCATGAAAGAACAATTCAAAGAAAAATTTGAAATGATTAATAAAAATTTTTCAGAAGTATTTAAAGAATTATTTGGTGGTGGAAATGCAAGCTTAGGTTTAGAAGATAAAGATAATATTTTAGAATGTGGTATAGAAATAACAGTACAACCACCAGGAAAAAAATTACAAAATATGATGTTATTATCTGGAGGAGAAAAAGCATTTACAGCTATTGCTTTACTCTTTGCTATTTTAAAAATTAATCCAGCACCATTTTGTGTGTTAGATGAGATAGAGGCAGCTTTAGATGATGTAAATGTTTATAGATATGCAGAATATTTAAAGAAATTTACTAAAAATACACAATTCTTAGTAATTACACATAGAAAAGGAACAATGGAAGTAGCAGATACTGTTTATGGAATTACAATGGAAGAAAGTGGTATATCAAAATTACTGTCTATGAAATTAAAGAATAATTAAAAAATAATATTTATCACCTGTGAATTGTAACTTAAGAAATTATCAAAGCAAAAAAACTATATACTTTTTATAAAATTTATGTTATAATATATGTAGTTGTAATTTTGATATTTACGGAGGTAAAAGATATGTTTGAAAGTAAATATAGTAAATTATTAACAATAATATTAGTAATTGTTATTGTTGCAATATTAGGTTTATTGGGGTTTTTAGGGTATGATTGGTATCAAAAATATTTCTTAGAAAATGATGCATTAGCATTTGTAGAAAATTATACACAAGATGTAGAAGAAGAAAATACAGAAAATGAGAATGAAAATATTGTTTCTGATGAAAATACAACAAACCCAATTGATAGTATTGAAAAAACAAATACAGTAACAGGTGGAACTGGAAGTAAAATACCAACATTTAAAGGATTTAATGTAGTTGGAACAATTGAAATACCAGCAATTAATTTAAATTATCCAATTTTAGAGAAAGTAAATAGACAATCACTTGAAACTTCAGTAGCATTTTTATATGGAGCTGGAATTAATCAAATTGGAAACTCTGTTATTATAGGACATAATTACAGAAATGGAGCATTTTTCTCTAATAATAAGAGATTGAACATAGGAGATACTATTTATGTAACAGATAACTCAAAAAATAGATTAACTTATAAAATTTATCATAAATTTGAAACAACACCAGAAGATGCAGATTTTTATTCTAGAGATACTGAAGGAATACCAGAAATTACATTATCAACCTGTAATGATGATAGTAGTAAAAGATTGATTATATTTGCTAAAGCACAATAAAATATAAAAAAACATTATCTTTTTAAAATGATAATGTTTTTTCATATTGGTATTGCTTTAACAGCAACCATTATAAATTACTACATTGATTGATTTCCAGGAAGAAAATAATCAATAACACCATAAATTAAAGCACCTATAATAGCGGCAATCCAAGAAATAGAATAACCAGCTACAAAGAATTGTGTAACATATAAGGTAATTGCAGCTAATGCAAACCCTACAAATCCTTTACCAAAAGGACTAGCATGTAAGCCTGTAAATTTGACAATTAAATAGTCAATAATACTTAAAACTACTGCAGCTATAATAAGTGTTGCAAAATTATTAATACTAAAACCTGGTGTAAAGAAAGCAGTAACAGCTAATACTATAGCAGCTGTTATTAACCTACCAACAATTTGCCAAACTGTTGATGTTCCTGTTTTAGCATTTGTTCCTCTTGCTTCTGACATAATAGATAACCTCCTTAGTTTTTTTAGAATATATATATTCTAAGTGATTTATTGTTTCATAGTGCATTTTTTTAGGTCCTAAAAATAGTATTCACAAAAAAAAAAATAATTATTCAAAATCAAGTATAAAAATATTAAAAAATGCGAAAAATAGACATATAAATAAAAAAATGAAGGTGTTTATATGTTAATAACTTTTTTTAGATCGATTGTTTTATACATAATTGTATTAATTGTTATGAGATTAATGGGAAAAAGAGAAATTAGTCAAATGCAACCATTTGAGCTAGCTATTTCTATTATGATTGCAGATTTGGCATCTATACCTATGACAGAAATAGGAATTCCTATATTTAATGGAATTGTACCAATTTTAGGGTTATTGTTAATGCATCTAGTGATTTCTGTTATTAATATAAAAAGTATTAATTTAAGAAAATTTATTTGTGGAAAACCAAGTATTTTAATATATAGAGGAAAAATTGATGAAAAAGTTTTGAAAAAAGAAAGATTTACAATAAATGAATTACAAGAAAGATTAAGAAGAAATAATATTTTTAATTTAGGAGATGTAGAATATGCTATATTAGAAACGAGTGGGGAAGTAACAGTAATTCAGAAACCAGAAAAGAGGGGAACTACATTAGAGGATTTTAAAATTACACCAGAATATGAAGGTATATCATATGATTTGGTAATTGATGGAAAGATACTCTATAAAAATTTAGAGAAGTTAGGTAAAAATGAAAAATGGTTAGAAAAACAATTAGTTCCTTTTAAAATAAAGCCAAATGAGGCTCTAGTTGTAACTATTGATGGGAAAAATCAAATTTTTTGTCAAAAAAAGGAAGGGAAAAATAATTAAAATGGTAAAGGAATTTTTTATTTGTATAATTATACTTATTTTAATATTTATAGGAAATGGAATTACACAAGGATATAGCAGGAATTCGATAGAAAATATTAATGGGAAATTAAAAGAACTAACAGAAGAGATGAATAAAGAAAAAGTTGATGAAGATGTAGTAATAAAAAAAGAAAAAGAAATTGATAAACAATGGGAAGAGATGTTTTCCAGATTAGCTTATTATATAGAACATGAAGAATTAGAAAAGGTTTCTACAAATTTGGAAAATACAAAAACTTATATAAAACTTAAGGAATATAATAATGCAATAAAAGAAATTAATGAGGGAGTTTATATATTAAATCATATTGAAGATAAATATTCATTTAATATGCAAAATATATTTTAATAACAGGTGTATAAAAAATGGTAACTATTTTTAAAGATAGTTACCATTTTTCATTAGATGTGTCTATTTTAGAATATAATTTTAGTTTTTTATAAACCAAATCATTAATTGTACCAGCTGGGAATTTACCATTTTTGTCTTTTTTACCTGCTGGAACACCTGTTAATATTTCAATTCCTTCATCTATAGTTGAAATTGCATAAATATGAAATTGTTTATTTTTTACTGCTTCAATAATATCGTCAGATAATTGCAAATTATCAACATTTTGAATAGGAATCATAACACCATGTTCACCAGTTAATCCACGCATCTGACATATTTGGAAAAATCCTTCTATTTTTTCATTCACACCACCTATTGGTTGAATTTGTCCTTTTTGATTTACAGAACCTGTAACAGCAATTGATTGATTAATTGGAATATCAGAAAGACTAGAAAGTAATCCATATAATTCTGTACTAGAAGCACTATCTCCATCAACACCATTATATAACTGTTCAAAGCAAATACTAGCTGTTAAACATAAAGGAATATCTTGTGCAAACATTTCTCCTAAATATCCAGTAAGAATTAAAACACCTTTAGAATGGGATGGACCAGATATCTCAACTTCTCTTTCAATATTTACAACACCATTTTTTCCTGTATACGTATTAACTGTTATTTTAGCAGGCTTTCCAAAACTATAGTCTCCAATATTCATAACAGTTAAACCATTTAAAGTACCGACTTCAAAACCAGAAGTATTTATAAGTAAAGAGTTTTCTTTTATCATTTCAATATATTTAGCATCATATTTTTTTACTCTATTAATTCTTTCATCTAAAGCTTTTTGCACAAAGTCTTTTGTAACAATTTTTGATTTAGACAATTTAGCCCATGTTGCAGATTCCCCAACTACTTGTATCAAATCATCAAAACGTGTAGAAAGTTTATTATGACTTCCAGCCAGTTTGGAAGCATATTCAACAAGCCTTGCCATAGCACTTTTATCTAAATGAGGTAAGTTTTCATGAGCACAGAAACCATGAACAATTTTTGCCAACTTATTAACATTAGCATCTGTAATAGGAGCATCATCTTCAAATTCTACTTTTATTTTAAATAATTTTCTAAAATCTGAATCCATAGCTAATAAAGTTTGATAAATATTAGCATTTCCTATTAAAATAACTTTTAAATTTAAAGGAATTGGTTCAGGTTTTAATGAAATTAAGACCATTGAAGAACGTTGGTCAGCTGTATTTTCAATACCAATATTTTTTACTCTCAATGCTTTTTTTAAAGCTTCATAACACATTCCATTTGCTAATAAATCTTTGGCCTGGAAGATGATGTATCCACCATTAGCTTTTTGCATTAATCCTGCTTTTAACATAGTATGGTCAGTCTTTAAAGACCCATAATAATTTTCATATTCTAAAGAGCCAAAAATATTATGATAAGAATAATTGGTATCCATAATAACAGGAGCACCTTCGCTAGCAGAATTATCAACAAACAAGTTAACTCTATAATTTAAAGTTGGGTCAGGCTTTTTTAAAGTTGGGTTTTGTTGAGTAGAATTATTAGATGGAGTAGAATCATCTTCTAAGAAAGTAGATATATTTTTTAATACATCTTGCTTTACATCTGCTAAAAATTTATTTATTTTTTTATTTCTCTTATATTTAGATTTTAAATAATTGATATGCACATTAATGGTTAAAAGAGCAACATTAGATTGCCATTCAGATATTTTTTTGTCAGATTGACGTTCAATTTCTTTTATTTGGCCAATGACATTCATAATTTGTTCTTGTACAATTAAAGAATTTTGTTCATATTCTTGTTTAATTGTTTCATCAAGTTTTTCAAATTCTTCTTCTTCAATTGGTTTACCATCTACAACAGGAGTCATGTAAATACCATTTTGTGCAGATTTTACAGCAAATTTATATTTAGCAGCATCATTATTTAATTTTTCTAACAAATTAGCTCTTTTGGTTTCAAATTCTTGCTTGATTAATGTTTTTTCTTTCTCAAAATCATCTGCATTAAATGTTTTTTGAATGTCTTTTTTAATTTCTTTAATAAAACCATCCATTGATTCTTTAAATTCTTTTCCATTACCAGCTGGCAATTCAACAGCAATTGGTTCATTTGGATTATCAAAATTGTATATATAGCACCAATCAGATGGTACTTTCTTTTTTTCTGAAATTTTTTCTAAGTAGTTTTTGGTATACATAGTTTTTCCTACACCACTAGGACCTTCTAGATATAAATTATATCCTTTTACATCAACTTGAATACCAAATTCTAAAGCTTTTATTCCTCTATCTTGTCCAATTCCTTCATGAATAGTTTCTAGTTCTTCAGTCGTATCAAATTTAAAGACATTGGGATTGCAAGTAAATTTTAAATTTTTATAGTTTAACTCATTTATATTTTTCATTTGTTACCTCCAAAATTTTTTCTTATTGTTTCCAGTTTTTACTTTTTTATTATATAAAAATAAAAAGTAATTTTCGAATAAGTAAGTTTTTATATGACTTTGAAATTTTTAATGAAATATTTAATAAAAGTTTTTTCAAAGTGTTTTGAATTAAATTTATTTTATATTAGTTGTAGATATTTGTAAATAAAAAATAGATAATTTTTAAAAAAAATTAAAAAAACTATTGACAATGAAGAAAAAAAACATTATAATTTATAAATGTTAAGAGTAATGCAGGTGTAGTTCAATGGTAGAACCTCAGCCTTCCAAGCTGATGACGTGGGTTCGATTCCCACTACCTGCTCCAATTTATAGCAACTTACGAACTATAAAGTTTGTAGGTTGTTTTTTCATATCTAAATTTACAATGTTCTCTTATCGAAGAAAGGAGAGCATTTTTTATGTTTAAGTTTAAAATAATACAAGACTTAAAGTCAAATGATGAAATATTGAAAATTATTAAAAACTATGATTATACAGTTAGAAATGGCAAAATTAAGCATTTGAAGGATACTAATTTACAATTTATTGAGCCTACTGAATACTTAATTACATATCCTACTACTCTTACTATTTTCGAATATAAAGTAAATGAGATAGCTAATAAGCCATTCTATATTAAAGAACATAAACAAAAATATAATCTCAAAGAAATTAAGCAAATTCTCATAAAATTAAAAATTTAACCTTCTATTTTGCAATTTTATAAAAAATTTTTGAAAATCGGATTGCAAAAATGTGTCTTAGTTAGGAAACATATGAGAGAATAAAAAAATTTGAATTTTTTTCCTAAACTAGGGGGGCGAAAATGCACTTTTTTGAGCAAACATATAGAAGGATAAAAATTTTTCAAAGTTTTTTTACTATTTTACTATACAAAACCTTAAAAAATTCACAGGTAAAGAAGGAGGTAATTTTTTATGAGATGTGGAGTTTATGTAAGAGTATCAACAGATGACCAAAGAGATAATGGCTATTCTATTGATTCACAGTTACGAATGATAAAAGAATATTGTGAAAAGAATAATTACGATATTGTAGATATATACAATGATGCAGGACATTCTGGAAAAGATTTAATGCGACCAGAAATGCAAAGACTTTTAAAAGATATTAAATCACACAAAATCGAAGTAATAGTTGCTATTAAAGTAGATAGATTAACTAGAAATAATTATGATGGATTTTGGCTTCTTAATTATTGTGAGGAACATGATGTCAAAATAGAACTTATTTTAGAGCCTTATGATGTATCTACTGCAAATGGTGAAATGATATTTGGAATGAATTTAGTATTTGGGCAAAGAGAAAGAAAAGAAATCGGAGCAAGAACTAAAAGAGCATTAGAAGAAATGGCATTAGAAAGAGTACACCCAGCTAAAGCACCATATGGTTACATTAGAAATAGTGAAACTGGTCATTTGGAAATAGAGCCAATTGAAGCACAAGTTGTTAAAGAAATATTTGAACTATGTAAACAGGGAAATTCTACAAGAAGCATTGCAACAATTATGAAAAATAATAATACTTATTTAAAGTCTGGAAAATGGACAAGTGATAGAGTTTACAAAATGCTAACTAATTCTATTTATATTGGCATATTTGAATATGGTAAATATTGCAGAAAGCCACAAGATATTTTAAGAGTTGAAAATTATTGTGAACCGATTATAGATATAGAAACATGGAATATTACAAGGAAAGTTTTAGAAAGAAATAAGCATTCAAATTATGGAAAGCATATTCACTTATTTACTGGTATTGTAAGATGTCCTACTTGTGGCAAGATTTTATCTTCTACTAACTCTTTTAAGTATAGTGGAACACCAAAAGAAAAAGTATATTATCATTTAACTTGTAAAAATCCTAATTGTAAATCAAAAGGAACACATTATAGTTCAGATAAAATTGAGGAAAAATTGTCGAGAGTTTTAAATGAATTAACAAGGTATATGTATGATATGGATAATGAAATTATAGTATGTAATTCAACAAAAACAAAGGATATTAAAGATATAGAAAAAGCTATCGAGAAATTAAAAATGCAAGAGAAAAAGTTAGTAGATTTATATTTAGATTCTACCTTAAATGTTGAAACTATTAATAATAAAAATGATAGTATCAAGAAAGAAATAGAAAACTTAAATAAGAAAAGAAAGCAAATTGATCCTAATAATGACTTTAAAGAATATACAATAGAACTATTAAAAAAATTAGATTGTAATGTAGAAAATAATGAAATTATTTTAAAAAACAAATTAAGTTTTACATTTATTTTTGATAGTTTAAATAGAAAATCTAAAAAGGAATTGATTAAAAGATTAATAGATACCATCGAAATTAAAAGAGATAAAAACTATAATATTGAGATAACAAATATTAAATTTACAGAAGAATTTATTTCAAAGAGTAGTAAAGATTATATAGAATATCTATATGAAATCTTACAAAATAACAACATAGGTTTTATTTATAAAGAAGCAATTACTAAACAAGAATTAGAGCAATTACAAGAAGATTATTTCGTATTTTCTAATAATAAAATTGCAAATAATGAGTATGATAATGCTACTTTAGCAATATATAATGAACTAATAAAGCAAAATTTTTATGCAGGTGGAATTGTAAATTGTCCATATATTGAAAACGAAAATATAGTAGATAACTTAACTTTGATACCTAGAATTCCATCAGAAATGTTATAAAATTGTTTAAAAATTTGATAGAAAACAAAATCAAAAATGACACAAGAAAAATTACAATATTTTTAAATTTGCAAATTCTTGTCCTAGCAAGCACTGCATTTGTACTCCCGCAAATGCAAATTGCTGTCCCAGCAAGCAATGAATTTGTCTACACGCCAAATTCAAACATGGGGTTTTATAGACCCCATACCCCAAAGATTAATAAAAAATTTGAAATCGAAAGGAATGAATAAACATGAATGATGAAAAGTAAATTATGTAATAGAAATGATAAAAGATATGGATATAGAAAATAAGTTAAGACTTGCAATATGTATGTGTGATAATTACAGTCATACTAATTTAGAATATGATAAAAAAGAAATGTATAAATATTTTGATAACTTGCTAAAAGAAATTAATATGGAATACAGAACTACTACTGTTAACTTTGCAAACTATCCTTATACAATTTTTGTTTCATCTAAAATTATGGAAATGGATTCAGCACAGCAAAATAGAGTTGCTTTATATCTCTTCAATAGTATAAATTTTAATATTAAAAATTGTAAAAGTCTTGACAATAAAGAACAAATGTTTTAGAATATATAGAGTAAGAAAAGGATGTGAATCTATGGAA
The DNA here is from genome assembly GCA_947364715.1 of uncultured Clostridium sp. Taxonomy (GTDB): domain Bacteria; phylum Bacillota; class Clostridia; order TANB77; family CAG-508; genus CAG-269. Next base: position 2,960 of record CANAUI010000023.1, on the reverse strand, counting down.
GAAAATATATTAGCAATTCAAAATGAATTAACAAATGAAGATATAAAAAATTTAATATATACAATAAGAGGAAAACAAGTCATGCTAGATAGTGATGTTGCAATGTTATACCATTATGAAACTAAAAAAATAAATCAAGCAGTAAAAAGAAATATTGATAGATTTCCAGAAAAGTTTTGTTTTCAACTGACAGAAGATGAGTTTTCACATTTAAGGTCACAAATTGTGACCTTAAACGAAAATAGAATAAATGAAAACTCTGAAATAAATTCTTTAAGGTCGCAAACTACGACCTTAAACGAAAACATTGGTAGAGGTAAACATCGTAAATATCTACCCTATGTGTTTACAGAGCAAGGAATAGCTATGTTGTCTGGCTTATTAAAAAATGATATAGCAGTTCAAGTAAGTATAAATATTATGGATGCTTTTGTTGAAATGAGAAAATTTTTAATGCTAAATGGGCAAGTATTTGAAAGATTAACAAGTATGGAATATAAATTATTAGATCATGATAAAAAATTTGATGAAGTTTTCAATCAACTTCAATTGGAAGAAAACATTAAGCAAAGAATATTTTTTGATGGTCAAATATATGATGCATATAGTATAATAATAGATATTATCAAAAAAGCAAATAAGAAAATCTTAATTATAGATAATTATATTGATGATAGTGTTTTGAAAATGTTAGCTAAAAAGAAGAACAATGTAGAAGTTGTTATCCTAACATCTGACAAAAGTAATATTGAAAATTTAGATATAAAAAAATTCAATAAAGAATATCCTATCTTAAAAGTTGCTAAAACGAACAAATTTCATGATAGGTTTATAGTAATAGATAACAAAGAGATGTATCATTTAGGTGCTTCTATAAAAGACTTAGGCAAAAAATGTTTTGCTATTAACAAAATAGAAGATATAGAAATTATAGAAAAGATCATTAATTTGTAAATATATGAAGTCGCAATCTGCAACTTCATATACAACATTAGAAGATATTATTTATATTCTGGATTTAATGATTTATAATACTCTCTAGGAGCATTACATATTTTATACTTTTCACCATTTTTTACTTGATTAATTGTATTATGTGCTGTTTCTAAAGTAGCATCAATTTTATCAGCAAAATTAATAATTATTACTTCTAACATTTTTGGCAAAACAAGAGTACCCCAATCACTAAATTCATTCATATGGCTACCTATCATATGTAATACTTGATTTTTAAATTCTTCATTCAATTTATATTCTGATAAATAGTTTTCCACTAAATGTGTTCCTTCGTATGAATGCCCTAAAAGTTGAGAACCATTATGCTCATATTCAGATTTGTTACTCCAATTGGTATAATTTTTAGTTTTTCCAATATCATGTAATAAAGCACCAAATATAACTAAGTCAGAATCTACATTTAAATTTGGATATAACTCCATTATGGTTATGGCATTTCTCGTTACACAATATATATGATATAAAAGCCCACCTTTAAAATAATGATGAGAACCTGTTGTTGCGGGTTTGTTTATTAGTTTTTCTTTATAATCTAATAATATCTTTTCACAACAATCTTTTAAATTTTGATTTTTTATTTTATCTTTAAATATCATACATTCATCAAATATATTTTCTAAATCAATATTCATAATATACCTCCTCTTATTTTTATTCTAAAATCATCTTTTCCAGCATATGAAATGTGTTTTCTAATACCTCTGTTCTATTAAATGAAGTATCAACATACCAAATATTTAATTTTTTGCATTCTTTTTCATATTCTTTGCTTTTGGTTATCCAATGTTTGGAATGTTTTAGTATATGTTCATCGTTTCTATCGTAAGTCCAATCGCTTTCAGTCTCGTATTTTCTAATTTCTTTAAAATGCTGTTCTACAGTTTGGTTTGGTGTCCCTAGAAAAAGTAAAACAGTATCTTCTTTATTAAATAATTTAGATGCTTTTTGAGGTGTAATATCGCATGTCTCAACAATATAATTAAATATTCCTTTGTTCCTTTTTATACTTTTATAAAATAAGCAAGATAAGAAATTAGGAAAGTCTTCTACCATTCCAGTTCCTCCCTTACTGTTTATATTATTATTAGGTAAAGTTTCCTGAAAAGCCCATCTAATATCATCTCCAATAATAATATGATAATTAGAATATTTTTTTGATAACATTTTTGAAAGAGTGGATTTTCCAGACCTTGAACTTCCAAATATTGCAATATTTTTCATAAGAATGCTCCTTTATTGTATTGAATATAACATTAATTAATGAAATTATACAATAAATACATAGAAAATCAAATACTTCTATTGAAATTTAATAATAAATTATATATAATACCTTTAGAAAGAGAATAAGAGAGTTCGTAACTTGTATGTGATTCGCTCCATTAAGTAAAATCGTCGCACCAGACGAAAACATTGATAAATCAACTGTAAAGGTTGATTTTTTTCTATTTTGTAGAAATTTTCGACTGTAGTATTAGGAAGATTAGCAAATGGAATTTTTGAAATAGTAAGACTTAAAGGACGATTAAAATTGTATAGAAAAAGTCTAATTGTTTACTATGTTTCTTTGATTGGACTAGATGCACTAGCATACGTGCTTACTAAAAACTTAACATTATTATTTGTTGCAACTATAATATCTTGGCTTATCTCAATTATATATATGTTGTATAATTTGAAATTAAAGTTTGAATTTCCAAATAAAGAATCTTTACAGAATGTAATTAAATATGGATTTGCATATTCTTCTCTTTTACTGGAATAATTAGGTATATATGGTGTTATAATCAAGATATGAAATTGATAAAAGAGTATGTTTTAAACGATATATAGAATATTATATACTTTGATATTTTTACTGATTTTATGGAAAAATTTACAGAAAAACCCAGTAAAAAAGAGTAAAAATTTTTCGCAATAAAAAATGCAATAATATTAACAAA
>CANAUI010000022.1 GCA_947364715.1 uncultured Clostridium sp. | reverse complement strand
GTATAAAATTAAAATCCAGTTATTTAAAATATGGAATTTAATATTTTAATTAAGGAGGAATCAAAAGTTAACGTAAAAACAATTGACAAATGTAATAAAATATCTTATAATGAATATAATAAAAGAAACAATAATTTAATTATTGTTTAAAAAGCGGTAAACCTCTACCATAAGTGAGGAACGAAAAAAGCGGTGAGCCTCTACCATAAAGTGGGGAACGAAAAAAGTGGTGAACTTCTACCATAAAGTGAAGAACGAAAAAAGTAGGGATACCAGAAATGGTATCCTAATTTATTAAGGAGCAATAAATGGGAAAATTAAATTTTTATATAGTTAAAGAAGAATATGTAAAATATATGAGCAAATTTGATAAAAGAATATCAAAATCCTATGATGAAAAAGCAAGAAGACCATTTATAGGAATTGTATTAAAAGTAGATGAAATATTATATTTTGCACCATTCACATCTCCTAAACAAAAACATTTAAAGATGAAGAACACAATAGACTTTTTAAAAATAGATAATGGAAGTTTAGGAGCGATTAACTTTAATAATATGATACCAATTCCAATGGAGCAATGCATTAAAATTGATGTTGAAAATGAGCAAGATGAAACATATAAAACATTATTATATAAGCAAATACATTGGTGTAACCAAAAGGAAAATACAAATATAATCTTAAATAGAGCTAAAAATTTATATAACAGAGTTATAGCTAAAAAACTACCACAAAGAATAATTGAAAGATGTTGTGATTTTAAAATGTTAGAAGAAAAATCACAACAATATAAATAAAAAATTTTAATATGAACTTATAGAATAATTTTTTTAAAATAGAAAGAAGTGTATATAAAGAAATCTTAAAAAGCTACAGTTATATGCAAATAAAAAAATATTTGATACCATGAAAATGGGTAAAGCTGATAAATCAGCAATTACTTTGTGAAAACAAAGGTAAAGTAGAAAACTTTGTGTTAGGGAAAAGGTAAAAAGAGTAATATAAAAAAGCACAAAATTACTCCATTTAAACCAATTTTATAACAGAAGCTAGTTTTATAGATTCAAAAAATAGATATATTTTAGGTAGAGGACCAATTAATCCACATGAAGCAAATGAATATATATCTGTAGATAGTTTAGGAAATTTAGTTAAGCAGTATAAAGAAATTAAAGAGAAGTATAAAACTAATTATAAAATTAATAAAGCAATTAAAAATGAAGAGATATATAAAATAGAAAAAAATATATATTCTGATACAAAGAATATAAATTATTTAGAAATGATTTCAAAAAAATACCCAAATGCAATTTTTACAATGGATAGTGCGTTCTATTTCCATAATCTAACAGATGTCATTCCAAGTAAAATAAATTTAGCTATTGAAAGAAATTCATCACGTGTTAAAGATGAAAAAATAAATCAAGTTTTAACGATAAAAAAATTATTTGAAATTGGTAAGATGCAAATGATTGTTGAAGGAGCTACTATTAATGTTTATGATAAAGAAAGAATGCTAATAGAATTAATACGAAATAAAAATCAAATTGCTTTTGATTATTATAAAGAAATTATTTCCAACTATAGAAAAATAATAAATGACATAGATATAAGTAAAATTGAAGAATATATATAGATATTCCCACATGAAGAACATATATATGAAACATTACAGAGGGAGGTGTTCTAATGGATTTAAAAGAAATGAGACAAAACTACGTAAATGAAGGATATAATTTTTTAGATGCATCAGCAAAAGTATGCCAAGATATACTCCTAGCTAAAATATCCAAAAGTTCATTAAATAGAAATATAACAATAAAAGGTGGAGTAGTTATGCAGATATAAGCATAAATATAATAGGCAAAATAGAAGAATTAAGTCATCAAGATTATAATGGGAAAAGAGTATATATTGAAGTTAAGGATAAAAAGCATAATAAAATTGAAACTAAATTAGACATAGGAGTACATAAAAACTTTGATATAGAACAAGATGAATATTGTTTTGACTTAAATAATATCAATGAAAGTGTTACATTGTTAATAAATTCATTGGATTTGTTTCAACAAGGTATAAAGATATATTTGATTTCTATTATCTAATAAATAATAAATATTTAAATAAAGATAAGTTACTTAAGTGTTTTTTACAGCTTCTTATTTTTTTGTTAAATTTCATTAGAATTTTTATAAGGATTAGAAAATGATAGATATAGCACCAACAATAAAATTTTTATTGTCAGATAAATCACTATGGACAACAGGAGCAGTATATTTTGTAGATGGTTGAGAGGTATATAAGGAAATGAGGAAAGAGAGAATGAAAAATTAATAGAAAATACTTGTAACATCTTGTACCAATTTATTTAGTTATACAACTAATAACTTTAATAAAAGAAAGTGAAACATATATTTTAAATGTAGGTTAAACTATTGTAACAAAAGCAGGATATACAGACCAAATAGTATTTTTAGAAAAAGTAAAAGAGCATAAAGGATTTGCAACTAAAGATATGATAAATAAATTTAATTTAAAATAGGAAGGAAGAAATAATGGAGAAAAAAATAAAAAATTTACTTAAATTTTACTTATTAGCGACAGAACTTAAAGACAAAATTAGAAGTGGATGGAAAGTATGGAATATAGATAGAGAAAGAGTGGAAAGTGTTGCAGAACATATTTATGGTACATGCATTTTAGCAATATCAATAGATTCTCAATTTGAATTAGATGTTGATTTATATAAAGTAGTTATAATGCTTGTATTACATGAAATAGAAGAAATTAAAATAGGAGATTTAACACCATTTGATAAAGTTACAAAAGAAGAAAAAAGAAAGATAGGAAAACAAGCAGTAGAAGAAGTGTTAAGCACTTTAGATAAGAAAGTACAATATATAGAATTAATAGAAGAATTTGAAAATATGAAAACAAATGAATCTATTTTTGCAAAAATGTGTGATAAATTAGAGGCTGATATACAATGCAAGTTATATTGTGAAGAAAATTGCATTGACATAAATAAAAAAGAAAATTCATACCTTCTTAAAGATTCAAGAATAAAAAAACTATTAGATAATGGAGAAAAAACAGTTGCAGATTTATTTATTGAAAATGATAGGCCAATATATACAGAAAAAGTATTTGAGGAAATAGCAAATTATATAAAAGATAATGATTTATTAAATTTAAAGAAAGAATAGTAACATTTATGAGGAGAAAAAATTATATGAATAAAATAATTGTAGAAGTTGGCTAAACTTGTACTAAAGTTGGCAAGTTTGATGGGAACAGTATAGAAAAATTAGAAGGAAAAACGATACAATTTAAAAAAAATTATAATGAAGATAAAAAATTAAGAGAAAGTGATATTGTAGAATTAATTTCTAGCATAAACGATTTAAGATGTATTTCAGAAGATATATATGTTTGTGGTACAAGCATTTTTAGAACTTTAAATGATACAGAAAAAAGAGGATTTCTAAATAGATTCAGAAAAGAGACAGGATACGAATTTAATATTATTTCTCAAGAGAAAGAAAATGAACTGACAGTTTTTGGAATAACTAGATTTGTAAAAGACAAAGTATGTGTGTTTATAGGTGGAGGAGGCTCTACTGAAATTGCAATATATGATAAAGGAATAAAAGAAAGTATAAATTCAAAAGTTGGTGTTATAGATGTAATGCAAGAATTTCCAGATTTAGCAGAAAACTTTGCAACAACTGAGCTTGAAACAGTAAAGAATTTTATAAAAGCAAGAATAAATTTACCCAAAGAAAAGGCAGATATATTAATATTAGCAGGTGGAGGGCATGAAAAATTTGCAACACACTCTGGAATAAAATATGAAAAAAATACTTTATATAAGGATGAGGCATCTCCGATTATTATGGATATAGAAACAAGAAAAAGGGAAACACAAAGATATTATAAAGCAATTTCTTTAGATGAAATAAGAAATAGAGCAAATGACCCAGATTGGTGGTATGCTACAAGAGCAATGAGTGCTTTTGTATTAGTAGTTGCAGAAGAAATAGGAGCAAAATATATAGTACCAACAGATATAGCAATGATATATGGTATTTTAGATAAAAAGGATGAATTATAAAAAATATAACAAAACTACATATTGAAAGGTGACAAACGTATGGAAAAACAGCATTTATATCATCTGCAAAAGCAATAAAAGAAACTCTTAGGAATGGAAAATAGAAAAAAATCAATAAGCTAAACAAAATTAAATAATAAAATAGCAAAAATAGTTAGATATAAAAAAGGAGTGCTAAAATGAAAAGTTTTAAACCCAGTATAAGCGAAGAACATGGTATAAATTTAATAAAAGATAAAGATAGAAATATTTTATCTATAGGAATTAGTACAGCTGGTTATGCTGAAATAGAAATGGCAAGAAAAAATCCTAATAGTCATATTATTGCAATGACTATTGATAATAAAGGGTTAGAGTTTACTAAGAGAATTATTATAGAAGAAGGATTACAAGAAAGAATAGAATTAAAAATAGAAGATATATCAGAAAAACTGTCATATACTGATAATTATTTTGACTTTATTTATGCTAGATTAGTCTTACATTATTTGAATAATATGCAATTGGAAAATACATTATCCGAAATTTATAGAGTTATGAAAGAAAATAGCAAATTTTTTATTGCAGTTAGAAGTTTAGATGAATGGGAGGCAAAACTAGAAGGCTCAACATTTGACAAAGAAACAGGATTTACTAAATATCCAGATATAAAAACGATAGGAACTAATAATGTAAGATATATTTATAGGAGATTGCATAGCAAAGATTCAATTGAACAATTTCTATTAAAAGCAGGATTTAAAATAGATTATATACAAGAATATGAAGAGTATTTATATAGAGATTATGAGAGAATAGATATAAATCCTAAACCAAATAAGATTATTGAGGTTTGCGCAAGTAAAATATAAATTTGGAGGAAAGTAAATGGACAAATCAATAAGAAAAGCAGTAAGATGCTATTTAATAAAAGATAATAAAGTTGTAGTTACAAAATATAAGAAAGGAAACAAAAAAGAAGGATATTACGATATACCTGGAGGAAAAATTGAAGAAGGAGAGATTCCAAAACAAACAGCTATAAGAGAAATGAAAGAAGAAACAGGAATAGACATTAAAAATTTAAAATATAAAGGAATTATGACAATAGAATATCCAGATAGAAAATTTATATTTGATACTTTTATTTCAAATGAATATGAGGGAGAGCCACAAGAATTTGAAGAAAATACATCAGAATGGATAGATATTAATGAACTACTACAAGAAGAAAAAATATTGTCTAATATAATGATTTTAGATAGATTCTTTATAAAAGGTTTGACAGAAGATAATTACAATTTTAGTATGCATATTATAGTAGATGAACAAGAAAATATATTAGATGTAGATTACAGTTTGGAGGAAAAATAATGAGTGAAATTACTGAAAAAATAAAACAAGAATTATTAGTTAGATGCCAAAAATCAAAAGAAAAAGAAGGGTATGACTTTTGAAATGAACATATAAAATATGTAGTTGAAAATTCAGTAAAACTAGCAAAAAAATATGGAGCAGATTAGACTTTTTAGGGGAATTGTGTTAAAGTATGGAAATCAGTAAGGAGGACAAAATGTTACAAGTAAGTAGAGATAGTAATTTAAAAATACCTGAAAAATTAAAAGATTATAATGGAGTTGAAAATAGTATAGAGGATAAAGTAGCTGTAAAGCAAGCTATTGCTACTGCTGAAAATAAAAAATTTAATAAAAAAGAAGTTAGAGAAGGTATAGAAGATGATAATGATTTGGAACAAGTTAATAAAATACCATTTAATGCAAATGATTTAATAGTAATAACAGTAGTAAAGAAACTTTCGGCTTACACAATTGCGGTTACAGAAAAGTCTCCCAAAAAATTCAGAGGAGTATTTGTAAATAGAATGCAAAACTATTGTCTTGATACTTTAGAATGTTTATTAGAAGCTAATTTTATTAGAATGGATACAATAGAAAAGAAAATTAAAAGAGAAGAACTTCAAAAACAGGCAATAGTAAAATTAAAATTATTAGGATATGTTTCTATGGTAGCAGAAAATTCTGGATGTATCTTAAAGAAACAATACAAACAAATTTCTATTCAATTATCAGAAGCAATCAATTTAACAATAGCATGGAAAAAGAGTGATGATGAAAGATGGAAAAAACGAAATTAGGATTATAAGCTGAAAGGCTTTTAATTAAGAGAAAAATTTATTTCGGGCTTTTCTTTAGCCCCTTGTCTTGTACGCGCGCGTGGTTAACAATAATGGTAATATAAGTAACAACAATGTTACCTAACGTAATGGTGGGGCCCGCCCAGATTCACCTTTAATAAATCCTATAAAAATAGGTTTTAAATAAAAAATCAGAGAAATATATTTTAAGGAAAATATATCAGTATTTTAAAGTGAAGGAATTTTTCTCTTTTCTAACCGCTAAATAAGAAAGTGCGGTGGAAGAATATGAACGCTTACACGAGCAACGAATAGATAGTCTATTTTTTGCAAGTTTCAAGGAGCGTTCTTTTTTAGGAGGAAATACAATATGAAACTAGAAGAAATTTTTACATTTGAGAATTTATATGATGCATATAAATGTTGTAGAAAATCTAAACAACATAAAGGTGAAGTGATACGATTTGAAACTAATTTATCAAGTAATATAATTAATCTAATTAATGAAATAATTACAAAAAAGTATAAATTAGGAAAATATAAGGAATTTTTGATATATGAGCCAAAGAAAAGAGTAATAGAAGCATTACCTTTTAGAGATAGGGTAGTTATAAAATGTTTTTGTGATGTAGTGTTAATAGATAGAATAGATAAAAGACTAATATATGATAATGCAGCATGTAGAAAAGAAAAAGGAACAATGTTTGCTATAAAACGATTAGAAAATTTTTTAAGAAATGAGTATAGAAAAGAACAAAATAATAAAATATTTTTTCTGAAATGTGATATAAGAAAGTATTTTCAAAGTATAAATCATGAAGTGTTATTAAGTTTACTAAAAAAAATTAATTTTTCAAGTGATGAAATGTGGATGATAGAAAAATTAATAAAAGAACAGCCTAATAATGCAGATGTTGGTTTGCCACTTGGAAATCAGTCTAGTCAATGGTTTGCACTCCTATATTTAAATGTAATTGATAGATATGTTAAGGAAGATTTAAGAGTAAAGGGATATATTCGTTATATGGATGATATGATTTTAATTCATAGAAATAAAGGTTATTTGCAATATTCACTTTCAAAAATTGAGAAGAAATGTGAAGAAGAATTAAAATTATCACTTAATGAAAAAACACAAATAGGAATCGTAAAAAATGGAATAGACTTTTTAGGATATAGACACATATTAAATGAAAATGGTAGTATAACAAGAAAATTACGAGCTTCATCTAAGCAAAGATTAAAAAAACATTTAAAAACATTACATAAATTAAGAGAAAAAAATATTGTTGATGATGAATATGTTTATATTAGAAAAAATGCATTTTATAACCATATTAAAGATACAAAAGAAAGTAAAAAATTAAAAAATGAAACTTTTCCACAAAAAAATTAAAAAAAATATCTAAAAAAATCAGAGAAAACATCTAAAACTATTTTCAAGAAAATGTTGTTATGGTAAAATTAAAAAAAAAGAGATAAAATATTTATAAAATTTATATAAAAATTTTATAAAAATACAAATATAGGAGTAGTATATGAGCAAATTTACTTTTTTAACCAAAGAACAATGTTCTGGTGATGATAAATTAGAAATATTTAAAAAAAGAGGAACAAAGGCAGCTATAACAGATTTCGCTATTCTTTTAGGTGGTTTTGTTTCTAATAGTTTTCATATAGAAAATGATAATTCTTTAGAGGGAAGAACAGGATTTTATTGGACAAAATCAGATGACGGAGATAATGACGCGCGCGTGGTTGACGATGATGGTATTATGAGTGACTACAATGTTACCTAACGTAATGGTGGGGCCCGCCCAGCTTTACCGTTCTCATCAATCTCTAGTATCCCCACGAACGGAGAGAGTGGGAAAAGAGCAAAAGATGGAATTCTTGAAGTAGAATATGGATATTATCCACAAAAAGCAGTATCAAAAGATATGCAAGAAAAATTGGAGAAAGCATATAAAGCAGATAGGCTTTTAAAAGTAGGAAATGGACCTACAACAGACTCAAGAAAGTATGATGAATATGGTGAAGAAATTTTACCTATTCAACACGAACAATATGAATATGAAGGTAAAAGATATGTAAGAGTTAAAGCAAATTCATGTTATGATGGAGGAGAATTTACTCTTTCAAATGGAGAGAAATATAAAGATGGTGATAATGTATGGGTAGAAGTACAACCAGTCAAATGGGCAATTGATGAAGAAGAAAAAATTATGATAGCAGATAAATTGATATTTTCTGGAGTACCATTTAATCATACTAGAGATTACCATACCAAAGATTTTGATAAAACAGATATAAAAATATTTATGGATAGATACTTGTCTAGAGATTTAGAACAATTAATATCTACAATAAATTTAAAAGAACAGACAGAAAAAACAGGGAATTTTAAGGAAAGAAAATCTAGATTACAAAAATTAAATCCAGATAAAACAAAAGCTACTGATAGAGTAAAAATGACAGACACTGAACTTATACGAAATTGGGTTGAAGCAGGAGAATCGGTGTTATTAAGAGGACCATCTGGAATAGGAAAAACAGAAAGGATAAAAGCATTATATCCAGATTTAATTTATTTGAAATTAACAAATAATATGTTTCCAGAAAAAGTGGTAGGTTCAGTAAATTTACAAACAGGACAAAGTATACCGCCAGACTTTGTAAAAACAGCTATTATGCAAGAAGCAACAGAAGAAGAGAAGAAACTAATAGAAGAAAATATACAAAATATATATGATATAGCAGATACAGTATATGAAAGGTCAAAAGAATCAGACAAAAAAGTTGTAATATTGCTAGATGAACTTTTAAATGTAGACCCCAAAATTCAAGTTTTAGTATATACATTAGTATTAAATAGAATAGTAGAAATAGGCAAAGGGATAAAATTACCAAGCAATGCAGTAGTAGTAGCAACAGGAAATCCACCTAAATATTCGATTGCTGGAAAAGAACTAGCAGAGCCATTAGAGAAAAGATTTGACCATATCTTAGATATGGAGCCAAAAGTAGGAGAATGGATAACAGAGTATGCAATACCACAAAAAATACACCCAGCAGTATTAGGGTATATAATATCAAAATATAATATTTCAGGAAAAAGCGAAGATATACAAGATATAGGATATTTTTATGAAGAACCAGAAGTAGGAGAAAAACATTTAGACAAAAATGGATGTAGAGGAAGAACAAATGACCCTCGTGGTTGGACATCAGTTTCAAATGGATTATATAATTTTGAGAGAAATTTAGAACAAGGAGAATATAAAGGAAAAGATGTTGAAGATATAGTTCAAAGGTCAATAGATACAAAACTTAGAGAAGAATGGGCAACGGAATTTTTTGATTTCTATAACCTTCCAACACTGACTCCAGAAGAAGTAGCAAAAGGAATTGAAAAAGGATATACACAAGAAGATTTACCAAAAGATATAAATGAAAGAATTGCATATATGACAGCATTGATAACAGCAGATGAAAGTCAAATTGAAGCGTGTAGAGAGTTTATAAGAAAATATTGTGACCCAGAATATTTGGCATTATTTGATATATATTGGGCTGGAAATGATGACAGAAAAATAGAAAAAATAAGCGAATTACAAGAAATATCTTTACCATTGCATACAGGAAAAGAAACAAAAGGATATGCTGAAGATGGAATATCTGCATATACAGACATAGGACAAATGTATAGTTCGTATTTAACAAGAGATTCTAAAGAAGAAATTAGGAGTGAAGAAAATGAGAGATATTGAATATAGTAAATCAGCAGTAGAAGTGTTAGACATACTAAATCATACAAATAAAGAAGATGTTGTAAGAATACCACAAAGTTTTATAAAATTTTTAACTGATATTTCAAGTAAAAGCTATAAACCTAAATTTAATCATGAACAGCCAATTAATGGTTTTAATTTAAGAAAACAAACTAAAGAACTTTTAGGATTTATATATATTACATGGTGGTGTGATAAAGAGGAACATGAAAAATATAAAAATGTAATACATAAAAACAATATGAAAAAAGAAAAAATAGAAGAAACATATAATGTAAATGATATTTTTAAAAATAAGAAACTAACCCAACATAGCAATCAAATATTGCAGTCAGGTATTCCAGAAGCTTGTTGTATTCACAATAAAAAAGAAAATAAAATAATTCAATATGAAAATGTGATAGAAAAAAATATAGTAGAATATAAAAAAGAAAATATATTCAAGAGATTTCTTAATAAAATATTGAGTTTTTTTAGTATTACAAAAGGAGATAAAATTTAATATGATTAATAAAGAATTGATAGAATTACAAAAAGGATGTCTTGCAACTTGTGTTGTGATTCAAAATGAAGATTGTAAAGAATTAGATTCAAAAATTATCGTAAATGCTGAATCTAATTATAATGAATTATTTACAATATTTAAAGAAAATAGTAATAATGAACAAGAAATTAATTATTTTGTTATATCTAGAATTGACAAATTAAATGAGAGTTTACAAAATAAGTATTATCAAATTGTTAAAGATAGAGAATTTTATGGATACAAATTACCAAAAGATATAATTATAGTTTTAACTGTTAAAGATAGAGAAGGATTAAAAAACATATCACAGGAACTTTATCATCTTTGTGTAGTTGCATTTTAAGTTACAGAGGTAACTAATTTTAAGATAGGAGAGACTGGTAAATGAGTGATAATACAGACTTGATTTATGATACAAAAAGAAAAATGCTAGCAAAATATGCTAGATTTGGTGATGAAATAGCTAAGACTTCAATCATATTAACAAATAAAGTAAAGACAGGTAGTACAGATGGTAAAAAAATATATATCAACCCAGAACATTTTGCTAGTATAGACGAAAATCATAGATTATATTTACTTGCACATGAAACTTTCCACAAAAAATTTATGCATATGTATAGACTAAAAGATAAAGATGGAAATATGAGAGATTTAGAATTATGGAATATAGTGTGTGATGCTGTAACTAATGCAAATCTAAAACGAGATGGTATTAAAATACCAGATGGAAGAATATGTTCTGACACAGATGAAGAATATGGAGAATGGGTTTTAGAATATAATTGTGAAGAATTATACGAATTAAAAAAAAGACAAATAGAAGAACAAAAAAATAATCAAAACCAAGAACAAGGAAATGAACAAGATAGTGATAATGAAAATTCGGAGCAAAGTGAAAATCAAAATTCAGATGAAAGTAAAAATCAAGGTGATGACCATAGTTTATGGGAAGAAGCATTTAAAGAACAACAAAATTCTCAAAAGAAAGGACAAAAACAAGAGAAAACAGAAGAAAATCAGACAGATATAGATTTTGATGAAAGAGGAGAATTTGAAGATAATAGAAAAGAAAAAAGAGAAAAATTCAAATCTAGACGCGAAAAGACTGAAAAGGATATACGAAATGCTGACGAAGGAAAAATAGAATTAAAAAATATAGGAAAATCTAAAGAAGAAATTGATTGGAAACTTCTAATACGCAAAGAAATAGAAAAAAGTGAAACAATCTGGAGTCAAAGGCGTTCTATTGCGGAAAATAATTATGCATATAGATTAGAAGAAAATGATATAGAAGATGATGCAGAAACAGAAGTTATGATTGATGTTTCTGGCTCAGTAGATTTAAAATTAGTGAAATCATTTTTAAGACAATTAAAACCATTATTAGAACAATCAAAACTAAGAGTAGGATGCTTTAATGAGCAATTTTGGGGACTTGTAGATATAAAAAATGTGAGAGACATAGATAATTTTACTATACCTAGAGGAGCTAGAGGAAATTCAACATGGACAGAAGATTGGGATTTAGCAGTTAGGTCATTTACTAAAAAAAGAGAAATAAACAAAATTGTTTTTACTGATGGCTATCCTTGTCCTGGAACTATGCCAAAAGAGGATTTAAAAAGAGAAAATATTATTTGGTTAGTTTATGGAAATAAAGATTTTAATCCTTGTTGTGGTAAGGTTATAAATATTACTGAAAAACAATTAGAGCAATTACATCAAATTGATAAAAGTAGATAAATGCAAGAGAACTATATAATAATGGGTACAAATTACTCGTATAATTCAAGTATATGAGATATTAGAAAATGGTGAAAGTATTAAAATAGAGCAAAATTCACACACAATTCACATTTTATCCAAAAACTATACATAAAGAAAAAGTATATTAATAATCATAAACATCCCCTTTTATAAAAGTTATTCTGTTAAAAAAATATAAGCAGAATAACTTTTTATATAGTGTAAAAATTGAAAAAAATCAATATATATAAATAAGTAAAATAAAAGGAAAAAAATTATTGCAAAAAAAAATGTATTAGTATATAATCAGTTAAGAAAAAGTTTATAGGTAATCTTAAAAAAACCTAAATATATTATACAAGGAGATATAGAGGGACATACTCTATAAAGTAGAAAAAATGGCAGTAATGATTGATGGGAAAGAATTAGCAAAAAAAGTAAGAAGTAATTTAAAAATGGAATGTGAAGATTTAAAGAAAAAAGGTATCAATCCTAAATTTGCAGTTATAATGGTAGGAGATGACCCAGCTTCAAAAGTATATGTTAAAACAAAAAGTAAAGCATGTGACGAAATTGGAGTAGAATATGAAGAACATATATTAGATGCTAAAATATCACAAAAAGAATTAATAGAATTAATACATAGATTAAATGAAGATAAAAGTGTAAATGGAATATTATTACAAAGTCCAATACCAAAACACTTAGATATTGATGAAGCATTTAGAGAAATATCACATGAGAAAGATGTTGATGGTTTTAACCCAATAAATGTAGGAAAACTATTATTAAATCAAGATACATTTATATCTTGTACACCATTTGGGATTATGAAAATGTTTGAAGAATATAATATAGATTTAGAAGGTAAAAATTTAGTAATAATAGGAAGAAGTAACATTGTAGGAAAACCGCTTATGGCATGTTGTTTAAATAAACATGCAACAGTTACTATTTGTCATTCAAGAACAAAAGACTTAAAAGAAAAAACAAGAAATGCAGATATATTAATAGTTGCTATTGGAAAGCTAAATTATTTAACAGCAGATATGGTAAAAGAAGGAGCAGTTATTATAGATGTAGGAATCAATAGACAAAAGGATAAAAAAATAACAGGAGATGTTGATTTTGAAAATGTAAAAGAAAAAGCCAGCTATATCACACCAGTCCCAGGGGGAGTAGGACCAATGACAGTAGCAATGCTTATGAATAATGTAATAAAAGCAACAAAAAATCAAAATCACTTATAATAGTATAATAAAAAAACTAAAGGGGGCATTCATTTAGAGTGTTCTTTTTTTGTGCTATTAGGAGATTTTAGGAAATTTTTCAGTTTTACAACATCATGTTGCTTTTGTTCTGTTATAGGAAAAATCAATGATTTTTCTATACAACAAAACACATTTCACAAAATTCTTTCAGAATTTTCGAAGGTAAATAAAAATAGAAAGTAAGGAGTTATAAAAATAGAAGGATTAGACAAGAAAAAATATTGGATATGGTTATCTAGTATAGAAAGATTAGGAAGTAGAAAAAAACAAATTTTATTAAATAAGTATAAAACACCTGAAAATATATATACTTTAAAGAAGGAAGAGATTTTGCAAATTAAAGGTTTTGATAAAATATTAGCAGAGAACATTACTAATAAGAAAAATAAAGAACTTTTAAAAAATCAAATAGATGCTTTAAAAAAGGAAAATATAAAAATTATAACAATAGAAGACAAAGAATATCCAGCGATTTTAAAAACAATTTATGATTATCCAATTAGTATATATGTAAAAGGAAATGAAAAGATATTAAATAGACAAGCAATTGGAATTGTAGGCTGTAGAGAATGTAGTTCTTATGGAGAAAATGTTGCACAATATTTTGCATATAATTTATCCAGAAACAATATTAATGTTATTAGTGGATTAGCAAAAGGAATTGATAGTCATGCACATATTGGAGCTATAAGAGCAAAAGGAATTACAATTGGTGTTATTGGAACTGGATTAGATATAGTATATCCTAAAGAAAATCAATATCTATATGATAAAATTATAGAAGAAAATGGTGCAATTATATCAGAATATCCTTTAGGGACTAAACCTGAAAAAATGAATTTTCCAGCAAGAAATAGGATAATTAGTGGAATGAGTAAAGGGATTATTGTTGTTGAAGCAAAAAGAAAAAGTGGAACATTAATAACTGTAGATTTTGCGCTAGAACAAGGGAAAAATGTATATGTAGTGCCAGGAAATATTAATCAAATTAATTCTGTAGGCACAAATGACCTAATAAAACAAGGTGCACAAATTATAACAAGTTATAGAGATATTGAACTATAACTTTGCAAATCTTGTTCATCAAAAATTTACAAAGTGTTTATTTACTTATCATAATGTAAATGATATAATAACTAAAATATAAAAATAAGAGAGGAAGGTTGAAAAAGAGGTTAAAAATGACAAGAGTAAAATTAAGAGATAGAATACTACCACAATATACAAAGGGAGAAGAAATATTTAATATGACATCACATATTTTGGGGGCAGTATTAGGGATTGTAGCAACAGTTTTATGTGTTGTATTTGGAGCAATTAATGGAAATGGATATGGTGTGGTTAGTGGTGCTATATATGGTGTAACAATGATTTTATTATATACAATGTCTAGTATTTATCATGGTTTAAGTCCAAAAGGATATTCCAAAAGAGTATTTCAAGTATTAGATCATTGTTCTATATTTTTATTAATAGCAGGCTCTTATACACCATTTGCATTATGTACATTAAGAGAATATAATACATCAACTGGATGGACAATATTTGGTATTATTTGGGCTATGGCAATACTAGGAATTGCATTAAATTCAATTGATATAAAAAGATACAAAAAGTTTTCAATGATATGTTACTTAGTTATGGGGTGGTGTATTGTTGTAAAAATTAATTTATTACCACAATTATTAGGAATGGCAGGATTTAGTTTGTTATTAGTAGGTGGAATTGCTTATTCTGTAGGTGCCATTTTATATGGTGTTGGAAAAAAACACAAATGGATGCATTCTATTTTTCATATGTTTATTTTATTAGGTAGTATTTTACAATTTTTCTGTATATTATTATATGTTATGTAAAAAATATTTAATGATAAAATTATAAAAATTTGCTAGTGAATGAATTTAAAAAAAAGAGAATATAAATGAAAAAAAGAGATAAAATTATATAGAGAAAGAAAAGAGATAGTTTAAAAAGAAAAAAAGATTTGTAAAAAAAAATTAAATGTGTTAATATATAAATAATATAATAAAAGAGAATTAAAAAAATCCCTGCATAGTACGTAAGAGCATAATTTTTAGAACCAACAAAGTTAAAGAGGGGCCAATCTCTCAAATATGGCGTGCATGCTCACAATATAGTGAGAAGCCCATGAATATTTAGGTAGGCACCCACCTGTTTTTAGGAGCAGGTCCTTAAAAATTAGAAAGCTGACGGCTAAGGCGGGGCTTTTTTGTTTTTATTAAAAAAAAGTATAAAAATTCTGAAATTGATTTTATGTAAAATATATGATATAATAATAGTTAGTAACTTGAAAATTCAATTTCATCCGACTTATAGTCAGTCGGAAGAAAGGAGTAAAGATGAGAAAAAAAGAATTGGAGATTAAATATCTCCAATTTTTAAAAAATACAGACCCAAGGTGTATGAGGGTCTGTAATAACTGTGTAGAATGCCCAGCATTCTACACAGTAGACCGTTGCTCGAAAGGGCTACGGTCAATAAAAAAAGAGAGTTAATCTCTCTTTTTTTATTGTATAAAAATATCAATTTTCAGCATATAATTTATTTGGTTAAAAATCTTGTAAAAAGTCAAAAAATATAGTATTATAACATAGTAGAATATGAAATCTGATATAATAAATTTATAATATTAATAGAAATAGAAAGAGAGTATTAAAAAATGTTTGGAAAAAAAGTAAAAGAAGAATGTGGAATTTATGGGATTTATGGAATCAAAAATAATGAAGATGTAGTAACTCCTGTATGTGTTGGATTATCAGGGCTTCAACATAGAGGAGAAGAAAGTTGTGGGATTGCAGTAAATGAAGATGGTGTAATTCATTTTCATAAAGATTTAGGATTAGTAGCTGATGTATTTACAAAACATATTCAAAATTCATTACCAACAGGTAAAATGGCAATTGGACATGTTAGATATTCAACAACAGGAGTAAGTAAAAAAGAAAATGCACAACCAATGGTTGTAAGACATAAAAAAGGAAATTTAGCAGTTGTTCATAACGGGAATATTACAAATGCATTAGAACTAAAAAGAAAATTAGAAGATGAAGGAGCAATCTTTACAACAACTAGTGATACAGAAGTTATTTGCCATATTATTGTAAGAGAAAGAGTTAAAACAAATTCAATAGAAGAAGCTGTAAAGAATGCAATGAAAATTATAAAAGGTGCATATTCATTACTAATAATGTCATCACAAAAATTAATTGCTGTAAGAGACCCACAAGGATTTAGACCACTATGTATGGGACATTTAGGAGATGATATTGTATTTGCTTCAGAAAGTTGTGCTTTAGATATTACAGGTGCAACCTTTGAAAGAGACATAGAGCCAGGCGAAATAGTGGTTGTTACAGACAATCAAATTAGAAGTGAAAAATATATGACAAATGAAAGAAAAGGAATGTGTATATTTGAATATATCTATTTTGCTAGACCAGATTCTATTATAGATGGTATTAATGTACATATTTTTAGAGAAAATGCAGGAAGATATTTAGCAAAACAAGCTCCAGTAGATGCAGACATTGTGGCAGGTGTTCCAGACTCTGGACTAGATGCAGCTTTAGGATATTCGAAAGAGTCTAAAATTCCTTATGATATGGTATTTACAAAAAGTAAATATATAGGAAGAACTTTTATACAAAATGCACAAAGTAAAAGAAAAGATTTAGTAGCATTAAAATTAAATCCTTTGAAAGAAACTGTAAAAGGAAAGAAAATTGTTTTAGTAGATGATTCAATAGTAAGAGGAACAACAATAACAAGAATTATAAGGACATTAAAAGAAGCAGGAGCAAAAGAGGTACATATAAGAGTAGCATCACCATCTTTTGTAGGCGTATGCTATTTTGGTACAGATGTTGATAAAAAGGAATCTTTAATTGCTAATAGAATGACAAAAGAAGAAATACAAAAAGAGATTGGTGCTGATTCTTTAGAATATTTAAATATGGATAGCTTAAAAGAAATTTCTAAAGAATGTAAAATAAATGATTTCTGCTATGGGTGTTTTACAGGAGAATATCCAATTGAAGTTCCAGAAACACTTGAAAAAGATTGTTTTGAAAAAATTAAATTCTAGTTAAAAAAATTAAATATAGATGTAGATACTTAAGAGGGAACAAAATGGGCTTATTGTATACGGAAAAATCTTAAATAGGGTCAAGATAAAATTCGATTATTCCTATACAATAAAAAATAACTGAATTTATAATATGAGGAGTCAAAATGGAAATACCAGTAAAAAAGAACGAAGAATATGTTGTAGATATAATTGATAATGGATTTGAAGGAGAGGGTATCGCTAAAATAAATAATTTTACTATATTTATACCTAATAGTATAAAGGGAGAAAAGGTAAAAGTATTAATTGTGAAGGTGCTATCTTCTCATGCTTTTGGGAAAGTAGTAGAGATTCTAGAAAAATCAAATAGACGAATAGAAAGTGATTGTAATACATATAAAAGATGTGGAGGATGTAATTTAAGACATATTCAATATTCTGAAACATTAAATATGAAAAGAAATGCAGTTCAAAGTTTAGTTAATAAAACATTAGACACTAAAATTGAAGTAGAAGAAACTTTAGGAATGGAATATCCATATCATTATAGAAATAAAGCACAATATCCAGTAGGAATAGATAAAAAAGGAAAACCAGTAATAGGTGTTTTTGCAAATAGAACACATGAAATTATTCCAATAAAAAACTGTTTAATTCAAAACCAAAAAACAGAAGAAATTGCAAAATACATTATAGAGTATATTACAGAAAATCATATTTCTATATATAATGAAAAAACTAGAAAAGGATTAATAAGACATATTGTTACTAAGATAGGAAAAAGAACAGGTGAAATTATGGTGATTTTGGTTATTAATGGTAAGAACTTTCCAAATGAAAAAGATTTTACAGAAACATTAATAAGCAAATTTCCTAATATTAAAACAATTGTTAAAAATATAAATGAAAAAAATACAAATGTCATATTAGGTCAGGAAAATATAACAATATATGGAGATGGATATATACAAGATAAATTAGGAGAGTTGACTTTTAAAATTTCACCATTATCTTTTTATCAAGTAAACCCAATTCAAGCAGAAAAATTATATATGATAGGTGTAGAGTCAGCTAATATTACAAAAGATGATATCGTTTTTGACTTATATTGTGGAATTGGTACAATTTCTTTATTTATGGCAAAGTATGCTAAAAAAGTATATGGGGTTGAAATTGTAAAACAAGCAATAGAAGATGCTATGGAAAATGCAAAAATAAATGATATTCATAATACAGAGTTTATTGCAGGGGATGTAGAGCTTATTTTGGATGATTTAATTAATAATAAGAAAATTGTTCCAGATATTATTATGGTAGACCCTCCAAGAAAAGGCCTTGATATGAAAAGTATTCAAAATATATTGAAAATAAAACCTAAAAAAATTGTATATATTAGTTGTAATCCAGCAACTTTAGTTAGAGATTTAAAACAGTTAGAGGAAATCTATGAAATAAATAGTATAAAACCAGTTGATGTCTTTTCATTTACAAACCACATTGAGTGTTGCTCGGTGCTGTATCTGAAAGATTCAATACAATAGCCCAGTTTACTACTTTTGAGTATTTTGTTAGATTTGAGAGAAAAGGCAAAAATAAGATTAAAAGAATAGAAAATTATCAAATTAAGGTAACGATAGAGGTTGATATGGTGTGCGGAGTAATAATTGATAATAAAAATAAGAATGTTTGGAGATAAAACTTGATTTATAATATGTATTTTATATAAATATAAGATACATATTTTTTTATAAATTACTTGAATAATAAACAAATGTTTGATACAATATAATCAATAAAAAACAAACAAATAGGAGATGATAATATTGAGTAATTTACAAGCAGAAGAATATAAAAATTTTGAAAAAATAAAAAAGATTAGAGAAGATGGAACTGAATATTGGAGTGCAAGAGACTTAAGTAAAGTTTTACAATACAAAAAATGGGAGAATTTTGCAAAAGTAATTGATAGAGCAAAATTAGCATGTCAAAACAGTGGAAGAAATATAGAAGATGATTTTCCTGAGGTCAGGAAAATCGTTGAAGCAGGTGCATTACAGAAAAAAGTAGTTGATTATGAGTTATCAAGATATGCATGTTATTTAATTGTACAAAATGGTGATCCAAGAAAAGAAGTAATTGCTTTAGGTCAAACTTATTTTGCAATTCAAACTAGAAGACAAGAAGTTGCTGATTATTTTAATCAATTAGATGAAGATAATAAAAGATTAGTAATTCGTGGAGATATAAAACAATGGAATCAAATGTTATTAGAAGCAGCTCATAATGCAGGTGTAATAACAAATCAAGAATATGCAGAATTTCAAAATGCAGGATATATGGGATTATATGGAGGACTAACTGTAGATGATATACACAAAAGAAAAAAATTAAAAGATAACGAAAAGATATTAGATTTTATGGGAAGTACAGAATTAATTGCTAATCTATTTAGAATATCTCAAACAGAGGAAAAATTAAAAAAAGATAAGATACATAATTGTAGTAAAGCGACTTCAACACATTATGAAGTTGGAGCAAAGGTAAGAAAGGCAATAGAAGATATTGGAGGAACAATGCCAGAAGATTTACCAAGACCAGAAAAGAGTATTAAACAAGTAGAAAAGGAACAATTGAAAAGATTAAAAGATAAGAAAACAAAATTAATGTTAGATGAGTAAAATGAGAAAACTTGAAAATTATGTAAAATGTAAAATTTGACAGATTTACAATAATATGTTACAATTAAAGACATAATTTAAGAGTTTACCTAGAAGTAATAAACTTTGAGCGGTAAAGGGTAGCGAAAATAGAAATGTTACTTACATTATAAAGTGAGATATATAAAGTCTTGCAAAGGAGTCTTAAAAGATTCTTTTGTGAGGCTTTTTTATATACTAAGATATTATAAAAGATGAAAATTATATGGAAATAAAAATTCAAACAACATCAAAAGATTCAATTATAAATCCTTTGGTTGTTTCTGAAAATACGATAAATAGAATAAAAGAAGTATCATCTATTGCTAAAAAAGATATTGATAATTTTCTTAATATGAAAGAATACAAATATATAGGATTTAACTTTGATTTTAAACCATATACCTTTTAACAAAATTATATATTTAAATACATAAATTTTATAAAAATCACATAAAATATATTATATTTATTGTGCAAAACGACTTGACAATTGATTTTTAGACATTGTATAATAAATATAGAAAGAAAATGTTTCTCGCTTTATGGTGGTGCGAGTAATAAATTATCCATTTTGCTAAATGTTCTCGCTTTATAGTGGTGCGAGTAATAAATTATCTATTTTGAAAATGTTTAGCCTTCTATATTAAGTTATAGAGGGCTTTAATTTTAGAAAGGACAAGTATATGTTTTTAGAAACAGGATATGTATATCATATAAAAGATGAATATTTTGAATTTGCAAAAGATGAAAAACTTATGAAAAATCATGAAAATGGAAATACAAGACCTACATATTTTTGTATAAAAAATACTGATAGCAAAATTTTATGGTTTATCCCTATGAGTTCTAAAGTAGAGAAATATAAAAAATTACAAGAACAAAAAATAGAGAAAAATGGAGTTTGTGATACTATTGTAATTGGTAAATATAGAAGAAAAGAGGCTGTTTTTCTAATTCAAAATATTTTTCCCATTACTGAAAAATACATAGACCATATAGACACTATTAGAAATCAAGCAATTGCAGTTGTTGAAGGAACTCAAAAGGAAATTACATACAAAGTAAATAAAATTTTTAAATTAAAATCAAAACGGAATAAACTTAATTTTTCCAAATGTAGATAGAATTGAAAAGTTATTATTAGAAGAATTAAATAATGAGAATTAAGATTATACAAGAGCCCATTTATGAAATGAGCTTCTGTATGTTATTTTAACAATAAATCAATTCTTTAAATATAATTTCTTTAGCACAATGTTTATAATTATTCATGAGACCAGTCCATTTTAAAGGGTTAGTATTTTTCAAATTTTCATCAATAGGATTTTCCTCTAGCATTTGTTTCATAAGTTTAACAGTAAATAAAGAAAATGAAAATGCAATAAAAGTTTATGAAGAATTTGGATTTAAAGTAAAAAGTATAGCATATTCAATGCAAATATAAAAAAGGAGTTGATAGAAGATGAAATATTTTAAAAAGTTAATAGGAGAAAGAATTTATTTATCACCACGAAATAATGAAGATATAGAACAATTTACAGAATGGTTAAATGATTTTGAAACAACAGATTATATAGGAAGAAGTGCATACATAACAACATTAGAAGGAGAAAAACAATATTTTGAAGAAAATTTAAACAAAGATTACAACTTTTTTATAATAACATTAAAAGAAGATAAGCTAATAGGTACAGTAGGATTGGAAAATTATGATTCCATTAATAGAACAGCTACTTTAGGAATATTTATAGGAGATAAAGACTACAGAAATGAAGGATATGGAACAGAAGCAATTAAGATGGTATTAGATTATGGATTTAATTATTTGAATTTGAATAATATAAAACTGGATTTAATGAGCTTTAATGAAAGAGCATTAAAGTGCTATACAAAATGTGGATTCAAAGAATATGGAAGGAGGAGAAATTGCAAATATATTAATGGTAAATATTATGATAGTATTGAAATGGATATATTAGCAAATGAGTTTGAAGGAGATTATATAAGAAATAAGAATATATAGAACAACTAATAATCCTCAACATAATTCTAATATGCTTTATAAAATTAAGTCAAGGTTAAAATGAATGTGCTGTCGCACAACCTTGACTTAATTTTAAAAGACAAACATGTAGAATTATTGAAAATAGAGAACAGAATACAAGGACTACTAAAAGAAACAAATAGAAATGAAAGCATTAAACAAAGAATAAACAAGTTTAAAAGTTTATTTAAAAATATAGATATAATGCCAAAATTTGATAAAGATGTGTTTGAATGTTTAATAGATAAAGTAGTAATAGGAGAAACATTAGAAGATGGCACAATAAATCCATATACAATAAGATTTATATGTAAAAATTGAACAGAAATAAATTGCAAAGATAAATTTACTGCTATGAGAGATAAACAACACATATCGAGTGTGTATCAGTTTTAAATTTAAAGGAAACTGTATAACTCTTGATACAAAAGGATTTGAAAGAATTTTTTAAAAATAAAAAAGACGAAAAAACATAAAAAAATAGCAAAGTAGACATAATTACAAAAATAACAGGGTATGTGGAAACATGAATATGCACACTACCTATTATAAATAAAAAATAAAGAAAGTGCTTGTTACATAAGAGATAGAGTAGATATATACTTTATCTCTTTTACAAAGTAGCTTTACCAAATGAATATAAAAAATTTTTATTTTACTTTTTTCAATAATTATGATATATATAAGAAAAAATAACTGGAGTATGAAATGAAAAAACAATATTTAATAATTTATATAGTATATATATTATTGGGATTATCTTTAGGAATGTGGGAAGTATTTAAACCAATATGGCTATTAGAAAGAGGAATATCAATTGAAAGTTTAGGAGTAACTTTTTTTGTGGCATTATTTATTGTAGCAATTATATCTTTAACAATTGGAAATAAGGTTATGAAAATTGGTATAAGGAAATCTATTCAATTAGCTTTAATAGCAAGAGTATTAATATTTTTTAGTATGATAATTACTAAAAATAAACATTTTATGATTTTATTAAGTTGCTTAGATTTATTAATAGATACCCTTATTGTTCAATGGATGTACCCATTATTATCACAAATAAGAATAAGTAATGTATTATTTGGGCTAAAAGATAATTTATATGATTTAGCAGGAAATATTGGTACTATTATTGCAGGAATTTTTATTGGAATTACTTTATATAAATTAACTTCATACCAAATTTGTATAACTATATGTATGACACTATTCTTTACTTGTTTTGTACTTTTATTTAAAATTGAAAATAAGAAAATTATTTTACAACACAAAAATATAACAAAAGAGATATTAAAAGTAGAAAGTTCAATGGAGTATATAAAGTATTCTTGTTCTAGAAGATTACAGTTGTACTTAATTTTAGGATTTTTTATGGTAATGCTTATAGAAAACTTAGGAATTGATAAAAGTTTTGCTGGAATATCATGGGCTATATTACAAATTATTTTCAATGGGATAGGAGTATTAGTTTCTTTTAAAAGTGATAAAATTAATAGGGTTAAATTCTTCAAGTGGGCAAATATTTCTAGTATTATAATTTTGTTGATAGCGGGATTATCTAAAAATATCATATTTTCTTTCATTGCTATTTTATGGATAGATATATTAAGTGATTTTTATAGTCCTATGATAGATGCACCACTAACAAATGAAATACCAAAAGAATTACAACTACATTTTGCAAATTTAAAACATATTTTATCATATATAGGTAGAGGAATAGCTTATTTTATAGCAGGACACTTGATAAGTTATAATTATAAAATTATATTTTTAGTAAGTATACCATTTTTAACATATCAAAATTATATAGGACTTAGAGCATTAAAAAATTGTAAAAAAACTAATGTATATGGAAAAAGTGCAAGTATATCAAATGAAATCAATTGAAATTCATTTGCTCTACCTTGTATAATATATTTAGGTTTTTTAATAAAGGATTTACCTATAAACCTATTGCCTCTATAATTATAATTTTATATAATTATAGAAATTAGATAGAGTGTCGCTCACTCTTCCTTGAAGTTTATCTTCGTGATTTGAAAGACTAGCGCCTCTTTCTTTCTATAGCATGTTTGAATATAGAGAGTCAATAGATAAACTAAATAATATAGATGAAATAATGGAAGTTATCAAAGAAAGTGATGTTCTAAAAGAGCATTGGAAGAATTATCAGAGTAAGTTTAATTATGCAGAAGATATTAGTTATGGAGATACCATTAGAATATTAGAAGAAAAATTATTATATAATGATTAAAATGTAATACTGAAAGGAGAATAGTTTGAAAGATTTAATGAAAAGTAATATATATGATGTAGAGGAGAACATTGTTATAGTAGGAAGTTGTTTGAAAAATATGCAACCTCAAGGTTATAAAAAAATAAAGAAATTATCAGAAAATATATATGAATTGTGTTTAGAAGAAGTACATATTAATATGGCTATAACTAAAATAGGAGGAATGTTGAGAACAGGGAAAATTAAAAATATGATATTTGCTACTGTTGATAAATCTCCACATTGTGTACAGGTGCATTATATAAGGAATGAACTTGAAAAAATGATGGATTTATCAAATATAAACATTACAAATTATGTAGTTATTGATAATGAGCTGATAAAAATAAATAATGATGTAATATCAATGTCAAAAGCATTAGGAGAACTTAAAAATACAATGAAGAAAATGGAGGAATAAGATGGAATTATTTACACGAGAAGTAAAAGATATGGAAGAATTAAAAGAAGCTTTAAAAAATAATAATGAAATATCAGAAAATTATGAAGTGGCAGTTATTGTATATGCTTTTGATAAAGAGAATAAAATAATTTTTCAAAGAAGAGGACCAGGTTGTAGAGATGAAAGACTAAAATTGGAGACAATAGGTGGAAGAGTTAAAGAAAGTGATATTGATTTTAAAACTGCATTAAACAGAGAAATTGTAGAAGAGGTTGGAACAGAAGCAAATATAGAAATAGATGAATTTATTACATCAACCTATGCAACCACATTTGATGATAGATATAATAAAGAGCAAACCTGGATATATATTGTGTACAAAGGAAGTTTAAAAAAAGGAGAATTAAAAATAGCTGAACCGAATAAATGCTTAGGGTATGAAAGATATAAAATTGATGAGGTAGATGAAAATGAATTAAGTAATGGTGCTAGAGAAATTTATAAAATTGTAAGTCAAAAATATAGTTATTTAAGGTAGGAGATGAATAGTAGTTGGCAATCCACAGTATAATGAAGAAGATATAAAAATTGAAGAAATTCGTAAATTATTTGAAAATAAGATTTGTATAAATTGAAAGGAGACTAACTATTAAAAGTCAAGTATTTTTTGAAAAAAATATTTAAT
>CANAUI010000021.1 GCA_947364715.1 uncultured Clostridium sp. | reverse complement strand
TTTCTAAAAAACTTTTCATTTTTCTATTGACTTTTCATAGTTGGTCTCCTTATATAATATTTTATATTCTTATATTTAACTTATTATTGTACTATTTCTAATCCACACATATTACTTGTATCACAAAAAATGATTTCTTTGTCTTTTTTTAAAGTTACAGTAACTGTAGTAGAAATACTTTCAATAATATCTTTTGACATTTTTCCTTTGACAGGTGCAACTAGTTTTAGTCCTTTATCATATTTTGATTTTATATTCAAAATATATGAATTTTTTTTGAATGTTACATTTAATAAATCTTCTTTTATTTTACATTCTAATAATTTAGTATTATTATAAGTAGTAAACTTAAATTGTTTATTATCTATTAATAATACACAAATAATCCCCTTAAATGTAAATAATTTAAAAGGTATATCTGCTATTGAAAACATAAAACTAGCATTTGTATTTTTAAAGTTATTAGCTTGACACCAAATATAAGATTTTGGAAATGAGCACCCCCAATCTTTTTCAATATAACCTTTATTATTACTAAAATTAATCATTTCATTATTTATATTTATATAACCATTCACAGTATTTTGCATACTAATAATGGCATGATTACATTCCATAAATGGAATATAAGAAAAAGGTCCCATTATATTGGGAGAAATTATATTAGTATTGATATTTTTACTATCTGAATATTTTATATTACCATATATTTTGAGATTTTGAATTTCATCTTCTATATCTATATTAATCTGTTCTTTTGAAAATATATTTTTACCAATTTGAATACAAAAGGGGTTATAAATAAAATTAAACTGTTTAATATCATAATTTACAAAATAAGATTTATTGTTAGTAATTATTTGTATAAAAGCTTTAGCTCCATTATCATCTATATTTATTCCTGGAATAAATGATATACCTTTATGAGAATTTATATTTTTAAAATACCATCCTTCAAAATATTTGAGCTTTTTATTTAAATATTTTTCACCCTGAAATAAATCAGCATTTTTCATTAAAAATAACTTGTTCATATTGTATATCATTTCCAAAATATGTAATAATATTCTATTTTTCTTTTTTTCTTGAAACTATATTAGATAATATTGTAAATAATATTGCAAATCCTAACATAATTATAGTATTTATTATTATAGGTTTTAATGTTTCAAAATCAAATTTTTCTATAGTTTTTAACATTTCATTTGTATTTATGTAATAGTAAGTAGGCAATACATGTGCAATTTTCAATACTGAATCTGGCAACCATTCCACAGGTACAAATGCACCACATAAAAAGCTAAACCCTAATGATATTACATTTGCTATTCCATTTATTGCACCTTTATTAGATACTATGTTTCCTATTAAAAATGCTAGTGTTGTTACACATATTGTTAATACAAAAGAATTTATAATATATATTACTCCTGTTTTGGTAGTCATTATATCACCTAAAATAATAAAACTTATTATTACATAAAACAACCATAATATTATGGAATAACAACAATTAGATAATAGTAATATTCTATTATGTTTTTTATAATTTGTATTACTTACAATTATTCTCTTTTTTATTATTTTTTCATTAAAACTACTTAATATGACACTAATAACAAATAGTAAACAAGCTACTATACTATAACTTGCAAAATTATAATAGAATGTTGCTTTTGAAATAGCATTTGTATCTAGTTTTGAAGTAATTTCTGTTTCTGCTTTTTTTGATAGTGTTTCATTTATTTTACTAATCAATTCATCTTCATTTGTAATACTCTTTTGATACATATTTGCTACTTTTATGTATCTGGAAACAAACATTTCTTCAAGTGATGCTTGATAATCTCCTGTGCTTTTTATCTCTATTTGTGGATTTTTCCCATTCATAAAGTCATTACTATAATTTTCTGGGATATATATACAAAAATTTATATCTCTGTAAAATAAAGCATCATTTATCTTTTCTTCATTTATTTCAACATCAATTATATTACTATTTTCTGTTATATATTTTATTAAATCTTTTGTAATACCTTTTTCCTCATCATAATTTATAATCAAAACGTCTGGCTTACTTGCAACAAAATTCATACTTTTTTCACTTGTTTGCATATTAGAAACACCAAACAGAAGTAATAGCACTGTATAAATAATTACTATTATTTTATTCTTATTTAATATTTTCCAAAATGTTTTAAATACTGTCATATTTCTGCCTCCTTAAACTAAAGAATGAAATTAACATTAATATAAAAGCAAAAGTAAGTAAACTTATAATATTAGTCCAATATCTATCTAATGTATCATAATAATATAGTGAGTAAAATCCATCTGTAATCATACTTGCTGGATTTATTTTATTTATTATTGGAACATTTTTATCAACAATATATTTCATTGTAATTCCCATCATTCCAGATAAATAACACCCCAGCATTGTTACTGCAACTAAAATACCTGTTTTAGCATTTTCATTTGTTTTTAATAGTGTTCCAATACAAGTTCCAAGTGCTAATCCTGCAAGACTTCCTACTGTTGCTAGTAGTATAATTAAACCAATATTATCTCCATAGTCAACTTTTAAAACAAATAAAGTATATATAAATATTATTGCAGTTCCTATCAACTGAACTATATAACTTGCAAAAAGGCTACTTATAATAATTGTACCTTTTTTAGTTGGTGAAACTGCTATCCTTTTTCCTTTATTAGACATATTAGCTAAAGTTTGATTTATTGATATCATACTTAACATTCCACCATATAAACAAGTCATTGCTATAAGAGTGTAAAATTCAATCATTGTATAACTTAAATTACTATTTGAAATGTTTTTAAATTCTACATCATTTACTTTAGCAAGTTCTATTACTTTATTATAAATTTCTTCATAGTTTATATTATAATTCCCAGATGTAATTTGTTTTTGTATTTCTATTTCTGATAAATTCTTAATAATATCACTTGTTTGTCCAATTTCTTCTGTAACATATTTGAATATTGTTTCCTCAATTCCACTTGTAGCAAAAGTTAATATTGGTTTTTCTTCTCTTAATTTCATATAACCAACTATTTCACCTTTATCAAGCAATTCTTTTGCTTTTTCATCTGTAGTATATTGTGTATTAAATAATCTATCTTTATTATTCTCATCACTTAATTCTTTAAATGAGGTTTTAAAAACTTCATTATTATTAAATTCTTCATTGTTTATTATTGCAATATTTATAATATTTAATTTTTCGCTATTTTCTATATTTGAAAACGCCATATTAAAAAGTGTTCCTAATATTATTGGAAAGGCAAAAGTCCAAAATATCAGCATTCTATTTTTTAAAAGAGTTTTAAAGGCATATTTAAAATTATGTATAAACATCTAATCACGAAGCTCCTTTCCTGTTAATTCTAAGAATACATCATTTAGTGTTGGCCTTTCTGAATAGATTTTATTATAATTTATATTTTCTTTCTTCAAATAATCTATCATATCTACTAAATTATTTTTGCCTTTTTTATATGTAATAAATAAAATGTTATTAATATATGTTACATTATCAACATTTTTTAACTCTTTTATTTTTTCAATATATTTAGGTAGTAAGTCATTTACTTCAACTGTTACCTTTTCTTCAATTTTAGCAAGTTCTTTTAATTCATCTGTTGTTCCTGTGGCAAGTATTTTTCCCTTATCAAGTATGATTACTCTATCACATAATATTTCAACTTCTTCCATATAATGTGTTGTATAAACAATAGTTGCTCCATTTTCTCTTAATTGCTTAATGCCATCTAATATATTATTTCTACTTTGTGGGTCAACTGCAACTGTAGGCTCATCTAAAAAAATAAGTTTTGGTTTATGTGCAATACCACAAGCAATATTTAGTCTTCTTAAAAGTCCTCCAGATAATTTTTTAGGATAAAATTTTTTAAACTCTTCTAATCCTACTAATTTTATTGCATCTTCAATATATTGTTTTCTTGTTGTTTTATCTTTAATGTATAATCCACAAAAATAATTAATATTTTCATATACATTTAATTCATCAAATACTGATACCTCTTGGAATACAACACCTATTTTTGACTTTATATCATATGCGTCTGGCTTCATGTCTTTACCAAATATTTTTATATTTCCTTTGCTATAATTTAGTAAAGATAAAATACAATTTATTGTAGTAGTTTTTCCACTTCCATTTGGTCCAAGTAATCCTAATATTTCCCCTTCTTGTACTTCAAAAGATAAGTTATCTATCGCTTTTAATTCCTTATATTGTTTCACTAAATTTTCAACTTCAATAATATTATTCATTATTTTTCCTTTCTTAATACTTCATATTGATATTTTTTTGTTATTCTATTTTCTTTCCATACATCTGTTAATTCTTTTATATCTAAAATACCTTTTAGCCTTGCTTCAACACATTTATCTGAATATCCTTTGCTTCTGTAAAATCCCCAAGAAGATATCAATATTCTTGTATTTCTATAGAATACACATAATATATATCACAATATTAGCAAAAAATAAACGAAATAACGCAAATTTAATTGAAAAAATTATATATTATCGATATAATTTATGCATAATAATAAATTTATAAAGGAATGATGCCTAAATGGATAATAATAAATTAGAAACAATTTCAAATCTTTTCGAAGAAAAAGAAATAAGAAGTGCTTGGGATAGTGAAAAAGTTAGTTTAAAGGAAAATATAAAAGGAATCACACTAATAGCTCTTATCATAACAATAGTTGTCCTTTTAATATTAGTTCGGAGTAAGCATTGCAATGATTGCAGGTGAAAATGGAATTATTACCAATGCAACTTATGCAAAATTTGCAACAGAAATTAAAAATTTAGAAGAACAGGCACGATTAAAAACAGCAATGTCTGATGTAAATTATTTTGGAACAATTAATGATATCCTAGAAACAAATAGTATTTATAATGATTTATTATATATTGAAGATGGAGAGCTAGTATATATTTCATCAAAAGTAAGTAAAAAAGAACAAGAGTGGCTAGAACAGTTAGGCATTAAACCAATGAGTGATTATTTTGTTGTTAGTTTTGACTCATCAGGTGGCTCAGAAATATCTTCACAAATAATTAAAAATGGAGAAAAAGTAAAAAAACCGGCCGACCCAATTAAAAAAGGATATGCATTTGCAGGTTGGTACTATCTACAAAAAATAGGTAGTGGAGAAGATATAACCTATGAAGAAATAAAATTTGATTTTGATATGAAAATATTAGGAAATTACTCACTATATGCAAAATATACTGGTGAATCGATAATGATTACAAGGAATAATAGTACAGCTTTTTGGCAAGCGGAATATAGAGAAAGAATAACAAGTATAAGTTTTGAAAAAGTAAATAATATTTTAATTCCAGAAAATGCTGATAGTTGGAAAGTAAATCAAGATGGAAGCAGTGAAATTATTGCATATGTAGTAAGTGATGGAAATAGTGGATTATCTCTACATATAGTTTCAGAATATGAAATATATGCACCTTTTTATCTATCTAGATATTTCAACAATTTTCCAAATTTAATTTCTATAGATTTTACAAATTTTAAAACAAATAGAGTTCGTAATGCTTTTAATTTGTTTGCTGAAGATACAAAATTAGAACAAATGAATATTGAACTATTAAGAACTAATATGATAGAAAATATGGAAAATATGTTTTACAAATGTAGTAGTTTAAAAACATTAAATCTTTATAATTTCGATACAACTAATGTTAAAAATATGCAAAGTATGTTTCAAGGATGTACTAATTTAAAAACTTTAGATGTAAGTAAATTTAATACAAATAATGTTAACAATATGACATCTATGTTTAGAAAATGTAGTACATTAGAAAGTTTGGACTTAAATAATTTTAATACTGAAAAAGTAACGAACATGCAATATATGTTTGAAGGAAATACTAACTTAAAAAATTTAAATCTATTTAATTTTGATACAAGCAAAGTTGTGGATATGAGCAGTATGTTTCAATTATGTACTAGTTTAGAAAATTTAGATTTAAGCAGTTTTGATACAAGCAATGTAACAAATATGCAAGATATGTTTAGTCAAACTGGACTAAACAATTTAGATATAAGTAATTTTAATACTGAAAAAGTAACATCAATGTTTAGAATGTTTCTAGGTTCTACAAATTTAGAAAGTGTCAACCTAATTGGTTTTGATAATAGAAACTTAATAACTACAGAAAAAATGTTTTTTGGTTGCACGAACTTAAAAAATGTAAATCTGCAAAATTTTAACACAATTCAAATAACAACAATGGCTAACATGTTTGCTAATTGTAACAATATGGAAGAACTTGATTTAAGAAGTTTTGATACTTCAAATATACAAAACACAGTTTCAATGTTTTTTAATTGCGAAAATATGAAAGAAATTAAGGTAAGTATCAAATGGAATTTAACAAAGGCTACTACTTCTAATATGTTTTTGGGGTGTGGAGTACAAAATGTTACAATGTATTCATAAAACTAAATTCTTTATCCTAAAAATCTATGTATAATTTAGATAGAAAATAAAAAAACCATAGTCAAATATGGTTACCACTTATAGAATAATAACAACACATTCTCTCGGTCAAAAAGCAGAATGTGCTGTTATTTTTTATTCCTTTTAATATAGAATATCTTGCTACATCTGCATCTGTATCAGTACAAAGTAAAATTCCAATCGTTGGATTATCATCTTTAGATTTTTTTAATTCATCATACATTATCTTTCAATTTTATTATCCTCCATTTATAAAATTTTTTATGAAAACATATATCATATTATCTATAAAAATAAACCTAATTTATTAGTATCTTTCCAATAAGTTAGATTTTATAACATTTTTTAACATATGCAATTTGTTTTTTATAACAATTTTATAACATATCAACACTTTCTCTATTTTTCTTTGGAGGCTAT
The DNA here is from genome assembly GCA_947364715.1 of uncultured Clostridium sp. Classification (GTDB taxonomy): domain Bacteria; phylum Bacillota; class Clostridia; order TANB77; family CAG-508; genus CAG-269. The sequence goes on along the minus strand of CANAUI010000021.1, from coordinate 19,416 downwards.
TACCAAGTTGAGTGTCATCTGTAATTCACTTGTATCCTACATTTGAATAATCTAAAAATCTCATTTTAATACAATTTTAATATAATAGCTTTTATTAATATTTATCAAAATCATATTTGACAAAAATAAAAAATCTGTGTATAATAAAGATAGAAAATGAGAACACAGATAATGTTGTGTTACCCAATATAATTGAATTACACCACTAGCTCTGCGAAAGCGTATGTGGTGTATTTTTTATTGTTCCCTATTAGATAGTATTATGTATATAACACTTAATAAGGCAACGTTTATTGTTATTGAAATCATAAATCCTATTATTAAGAACATTAGAAAATCTAACATATAAACACCACCTCCAATTTCTCAACTAAAGTTGAGGACTAAAGGTAAATGGTAAAAAAGTTCAAGAAATAGATATATATTACAGAGGCATTGGCATAATTTCTTTTCCAGTTAGCCTTGAAGATATGACAATGGTAATTGAAAAAATGTTAAATGAAAGAATATCAGCTTAAATAAACTATTTTATGGGGAGAACATTTTAGTGTACTTAACTAAAGCGTTCTCCCCTATATGTTATGACCAACGGCACATAACATAGGGCTCTGCAATGCAATAAATTTTTCTCAAAACAAAAAATACCATCCTTTTCAGAATGATATTTGTATCTATCTGTTCAATTTAGTTCGAACAGAAACGTCGTTGGAGGCGACACCCGGATTCGAACCGGGGATCAGAGTTTTGCAGACTCGTGCCTTAGCCACTTGGCTATGTCGCCATATAATAAATTATATGTTTCAAGTTTAAAAACAATGACTATATTATAAAAAATATTTAAATTTATTATAGTATTAGAAAACTTGGAGCGGGAAACGGGGCTCAAACCCGCGACCTCTGCCTTGGCAAGGCAACGCTCTATCAACTGAGCTATTCCCGCATTTTGCAAATATTATAATAACAAATATACTAATAAAAGTCAATACTTTTTTATTTCTAAATAAAAATTTTCCAGAATATTTCTGGGAATATTTTGAAATATTCTGATTTATCTGAAATATTTGTTGCAATTTACAGCTATCAAATAATTTGTAATAATTCTAAATCAAATTATATTAATAGATTTTGCATATAAATTTTAATAAACTTTATATGCAAAACAAGTCTAATTTTTACTTAATTTTAATCTCCTATAGGAGAATAGTCATCTGTAACAATTGATTTATCACTTGTAAAATTTTTGATTTCATTATTTAATAACTTATTATATTCTTCTTTATCAGTATTTATATTTCCATTTCCCTTAATACCTACTAAAATCAAATTTTGTTCTTCATTATTTGAAATATTAGCATTTACTTTAAATACTTTTACTTCGTCAAACACAGCTTTATATGTACTATACTCATATTCAATAAATTCTGTATGATTACCTTCTATTGCTGAAATGATATTGGTTATGACTGTTCCATTTTCGTTTAAACTATTATATACTTTTTGCATAGCCTCATAAGTTGTTAATTCAAATGGAGCATTTAGTCCTTTAAATGCATCTATAAAAATAGTATCATATTTTTTTTCATTATAATTCAAATAACTTCTTCCATCTTGAGTAATTAATCCCAAATTCGGATTATTTTTATCTAATCCAAATTCTTCTTCTGCAATATTTGTCATAGTTTTATCAATTTCTACAACATCAATTGTTTTATTTTCATACTTTTTCAAATAATGCATTGGATAGGTATATGCTGCTCCACCTATCATCAATGCATCTTTAGCTTCTTTATTATAATATTCAAATAAATCATAATAATATAAATAATTTGCTCCCATTTCTCCTGTTTCTTGGTTTATATAAGATTCTAAACCAGTATCTACCTGTAAAGTTTTGTAGGTATTATCACCTAACTTAACATTTTTTATCCATATTCTACTATATTCAGAATCAACATCTCTTGTTATTTCAGGATTTTGAAGTTTAAATAGATATCCTCCTAATAAATTCAAACCAATAATAAGAAATAATTCTACAATCATTAATATATAATATTTTTTATCTTTTCTATTAAATAAATATACAGATAATATCCACAATAGAATAGAACAAGATAATATAATATTTCTTACTCCTAAATTTGGTATTAATATAAACCCAACAAAAAATGTACCAAAAATACTTCCTATTGTTGATAATGAAGATATTCTTCCTGAAGTTGCTCCTATGTTTTCTGTATTATTATTTTTTATTTTTACTGCTATAGGTGATACTGTTGCTAATAATAAACTTGGTATCCCAAAAGTCACAGTTGCACATATTATAGCAATAAAAATCAAATTATTTGAAAGTTGTGCTAATATATCTATAAATATGACTTCTAATATTGGTATAATACTTGTTGCAATGGCAGAAATTAATAAATAATTTGATAAAATCTTTATGTCATTTTCTTTATCTGCCATTTTGCCTCCAAACCAATATCCTATACTCATACTAGTTAACATGATTCCTATAATAATAGTCCATATTAAATTAGAGCTCCCCACATATGGTGATAATACTCTTGCTGCAATTAATTCTAACATCATTGTCAATGCACCACTTAAAAATACTGTTATTTCTAATGAATATTTTTTCATATTTTATCCTTCTTCTATCTTTATTTCTTCTTATTTGTTGATTTCTTTGTTGTAGCTTTTCTTGTTTTCTTTTTCGTTGTATTTGTTTTTTCAAATTCTGCTTTTTCTTCTGGATTCCATTCTTCTCCTGCTTTTGGTTTATTCCATGAAATATAATCACATGATTTTGGATTATTTTCACAAATATAATATTTCTTTCCTCTTTTTGTTTTTCTAACTTGCACTACTGCTCCACATTTAGGACATGGTACATCAATAGTTTCTATAATTGGTTTTGCATTTTTACATTCAGGATATCCTGGGCATGCTAAAAATTTCCCATATCTTCCATATTTATATACCATCATTCTTCCACATTTTTCACATTCTACATCAGAAACTTCTTCAACTATTTCAACATGTTCTAATTCTTCTTCTACTTTTTCTACTACTTCTTCAAATGGTCCATAAAATTCCCTAATCATCTTTTTCCATTTTTCATTTCCTTCTGCAATTTCATCAAATTCATCTTCTATTTTAGCAGTAAATTCTACATTTATAACATCTGTAAAATTTTCTGTTAATAATTTATTTACTATTTTTCCTAATTCTGTTGGATATAATTGTTTCTTTTCTTTTTCTATATACCTTCTTTCCAAAATTGTTGTAATTGTTGGTGAATAGGTACTTGGTCTTCCGATACCTTTTTCCTCTAATATTTTTACTAAACTTGCTTCTGTATATCTTGGTGGTGGCTCTGTAAAACTTTGCTTTGGATTCAATTTTTTCAATTTTACTTCTTGATTTTCTTCGAGCTCTGGAAGCATTCCTTCTTTTTCTGCTTCTTCTTTGTCTGTTCCTTCAACATATAATGTCATAAATCCTTTAAATTTTAATACCTGACCATTTGCTTTAAAATCATATGTATTTGCTTTTATATTAACATTCATAGTATCATAAACTGCTGGTGCCATTTGACTTGCTAAAAATCTATTATATATTAACTTGTATAATTTGTATTGCTCATTTGTTAAACTATCTTTTATACTATCTGGCTCAATATCGATATAAGTTGGTCTAATTGCTTCGTGTGCATCTTGTGCATCTTTTTTTGTTCTATAATATCTATTTTCATAATAGTTTTCACCATACAATTTTGTAATTTGCGTTTTTGCTACATTTCTTGCTTCTTCTGATATTCTTGTTGAATCAGTTCTCATATATGTAATTAATCCAACTGTTCCTTTTTCAGGAATTTTTACACCTTCATATAATCCTTGTGCTACTGACATCGTTTTCTTTAAAGTAAATCCTAGTTTTCTTGAAGCTTCTTGTTGCATAGTACTTGTTGTAAATGGTGGTGCAGGTGTTCTTTTTCTTTCACCTTTTTTTACTTCACTTACAATATATTTTGCATCTTTTATATTATTCAAAATCACTTGAACTTCGTCATTTGAGTGAATTTCTAATTTTTTTCCATCTTTTCCATAAAAATGTGCTTCAAATTCTTTTTTGGTTTTGATATCTTCTAAATTTGCATAAATATTCCAATATTCTTCTGGAATAAATTTTTCAATTTCATTTTCTCTATCTACAATTAATTTTACTGCAACAGATTGCACTCTACCAGCAGATAACCCTCTTCTTACTTTTTTCCATAATACTGGACTAATTTTATACCCTACAATCCTGTCTAACACTCTTCTTGCTTGCTGAGCATCTACTAAATTCACATCAATATTTCTTGGTTGTTTTATAGCATTTTGTACAGCACTTTTTGTAATTTCATTAAATGTTACCCTTACAATTTTTGCTTTTTCATCTTCTAATATTTTTGATAAATGCCATGCAATTGCTTCTCCTTCACGGTCAGGGTCAGTTGCAATATATATTTTTTTTGCCTGTTTTGCTTCTTTTTTTAGAGATTTTATTAAATCTCCTTTTCCTCTAATATTTATGTACTGTGGTTCAAAGTCGTGTTCTATATCAATTCCCATTTTTGATTTTGGCAAATCTCTTATATGCCCCATTGATGCTACAACCTTTGTACTGCCACCTAAAAATTTCTTTATTGTGTTTGCTTTTGCTGGTGACTCTACTATAATTAATTTATCAGCCATTCAGAGTTCCTCCATTTTTTTATTTTTTCAAATCTTTCTTATTTTACATATAGTATTTTAACTTATAATAAGATATTTTTCAAGTTATAAAACTATTTTTTGAAAAATACTTGTTTTTTTGATTTTTTTGTGTTAAACTTATAAATAGTCAGTTTATTTTAAAAATTAGGAGGTGCAATTCAGAATGGCTAAATGTGCAATATGTGAAAAATCAGTTAATCATGGAAATAAACTTAGCATTACACGTTCTCATATCAGTAAAAGAACATCACGTACATGGAAACCAAATTTAAGAAGTGTTAAAGTTTCAGAAAATGGTGAAACAAAAAGAATTTATGTATGTGCTAAATGTTTAAGAAATGGAAAAGTAAAAAGAGCATAAGCTCTTTTTTTGCTTTTGTTCTTAAAAAAGGCTCAAATTATATAATTTGAGCCTTTTTTCTTATTTTCTTAGATATTCTAATTTTTATCTTTTATTCCAAAAATTAACTTCACAAAACCCCTCAAAAATTTTGGAACTTTTTTAACTACAATTGTCATATATGTATCCCTCCTTTTATATTAGCATGCTAACCACATAAATCCAACGCATACTACTACTACTCCTATAATAAATAACCACCCAGTAATTGGAAGTAATAAAACTAACAATATACCTAATCCTAACCCTATTAAGCAAATAGCAAGTGTTTTTTTAAATAATTTTAACATGCTTATTACCTCCATTCTCTTTTATATATTATATTCTCTTATCTGTTTTATGTTACATTTATGGTAACATTACAATATAATGGTTTCACTTAAATATACTAGGAAAAAAATTTATATATAGATATTTTTTAACCATTATCTTTATTTTGTAACATAATAACTACTAAATTTATTATTGACTTTTAATTCATTCTTCTTTAAAATGTATAGTAAATTTAATAAAAGAAACAATTATTATATTTATAATAAGAAGGAATTAATATTATAAAATAATTTGTGCCTTCAACAAACATAGCATTAGAGAAGGCAAGGAAGGAATAGTTTATATATGAATAAAAAAGACTATATAAAAATAATAGAAATTTTAAAACAAACATACCCAGATGCTACTTGTAGTTTAGATTTTAAAACTCCTTTTCAGGCAGTTGTTGTAGTTATTCTTTCTGCACAATGTACAGATGAAAGAGTAAATAAAACAACACCTGCTCTTTTTAATAAATGCAAAACAGTAGAAGATTTTGCTAATATAGATATAAAAGAGCTTGAAGATTTTATACATCCTTGTGGATTTTTTAAAAATAAAGCAAAAAATATCAAATTATGCGCTAATCAAGTATTAGAAAAATTCAATGGACAAGTTCCTAATACTATGGAAGATTTAATTAGTTTAGCAGGTGTTGGTAGAAAAACTGCCAATGTTGTATTATTAGAAGTGTTTGGTATTGCCGAAGGTATTGCTGTTGATACTCATGCAAAAAGAATTTCTAATTTGATTGGTTTATCAACTGAAAAAACCCCAGAAAAAATAGAACAAGATTTAATTAAAATTTTTCCAAAAGAATATCTAAAAGACATTAATCATTTATTTGTTTGGCATGGCAGAAATACTTGTATTGCTCGCTCTCCAAAATGTGATGTATGTAAAATAAATATGTATTGTAAAAATTACAAAAAATCATAAAAATATTATTATGTGTTTTATATTCTCATATATTGTATATTTATTTTTCTTTATCATATACTATTATTTAGAGGTGATTTTTTGACAAATATTAATTGTTCACTAAATTGTATTTATCAAAAAGATGGTAAATGTTCTTATTCCACTATTACACCTACCATTTTTTCTACAACTAATGAATGTGCTTACTTTATTGACAATTTTAAAAAAAGTCAAAATTAAAAATGATTAATTATGATGTTTCTTTTTGGATTTTTTATTAAGTGTTCACAGTCAAGAAATATTACTTTTGATTTAACAACAAATGTGCTGTGAACTACCATTAAACTTCCTAAAAAGAAACTTTCTATTTAATCATTGACAAAATCCCTTTAACATTATATATTTTTATTAATATTAATTTTAAGGAGGAAATTATGTTAAAAAATAAAATAAAAATCATTTCATTAATTACCTTACTAGTTATCTCTTTATTGATACCTATTTCAAATGCTGAAAATGAAGTCAATATTGAAACTACATCAACTGAACAGGTAAATCCCATAATGGAATCTCAAGAAGAGATACCAATAAAAAAACGGAGACGAATACTTATTTCAAGAAAATGTAACAATAGATACACCAATTGATGGCAATTTATTTATTATAGCAAATACAGTTACAATTAATTCTCAAGTTGGTGGCGATGCTTTTATTTTGGCCAATACAATTAATATTGAACAAACTGGATACATTTTAAGTAATTTATTTGCAAGTGCAAATCAAATTCAAATAAAAGGTGTCGTATATAATGTCTATTCTGTTTGTAACAATTTAACAATTGATGGTTTTGTATGTAGAGATGTAAAAAGTATTTGTGATACACTTAATATCAATAGTATGATTGGAAGACATGTTTCTGTTAGTTGTTCTTCTATCAATTTTAAGGAAAAACCAAATACAGAAAATCCCCCTAGTATAACTTCTTATGGAAGTATTCAAGGAAATTTAACTTATTCTTCTAATGAAGAAATTGCAATTCCTGAAGATTACGTTTCTGGAGAAACACATTTTACTAAATTAACAAATACTTCACCTGATATTTCAGATTATATATATTCTTTGGGAACTTTACTAGCCTCTACAATTGTTTTATGGTTTATTGGTTTATGGATTTCTCCAAAATTATTACATAACTCAAATAGGTCTATTACATTACAAAAAGCATTACAAATTATAGGATTAGGAATACTAGTTCCAATTGTTCTTACTTTATTATTTATCATCTTATTACTAATTCCTATAGTTAGTCAGATTTCACTACTACTACTTTGTTTATTAGCTATTCTTTTCTTTGTTAGTACATCTGTTGCAATTATAAATATCAACTCAATCATTTGCAATAAATTAAAAACAACTAACAATTTACATAAATTAGGATTTTTAATTGTTATTGCTACTATCTACTGGATTTTAGTTTTAATTCCTTATGTAGATATATTGGTTTCACTAATTGCAATTATATGGGGAATTGGTAATATTTCATATAGTATTTTAATAAAAGAAAAAAATGTTGAACAAAGTGAAAACTCTGATAAAAAGATTTCAGCTTCTAAAGAAAGCAATAAAAAAGTTGAATCTAAATCTGAAAAAGAGACAAAATCTGATGAAGAAAAAAATGAATCACAAAAAAATAAATCTGACGAAACTTAAAAAACTCTAAAATATGAAATCAAAAAAATATTTAAAAAAAGAAGGAGTCTATCAATCTAGATTCCTTCTTCATTTTTTAATTCATCTATAATCACTTTATAATCTACTGCATTTAAAATTGCTGTTCCTGCAACTAAAATATTAGCACCTGCTTTTTTTACTTCTGGAGCTGTTCGTAGGTTAATTCCTCCATCTACTTCTATATCTATTTCTAAATTCTTATCTTCAATATATGTTTTTAATGTTTTTACTTTTTCTGTCATTTCACTTAAATAGCTTTGTCCACCCTTTCCAGGCTCTACTGTCATAACTAAACACATATGAATATATGGTAAATATTTATATACTTCATCTATCTTTGTATTTGGTTTTACAGATATTCCTACTTTACAATTATATTGTTTTATATAATTTATAAATTTAAATACTTCTTCCTCATTTTTACAAGCTTCTAAATGAAATGTTATAATATTAGGATTTACTGCACTAAAATCATTTATTGCCTTTTTAATATCATTTACCATTAAATGAACATCTAATGGTGCATTTGATATTCTTCTAATATATGAAGCATATTCTAACATAGTTTGATATGTATTTTTTTCCACAAACTCACCATCCATAACATCTATATGAAAATAGTCTGTTTTAGCTGTTTCTAATGAAAAAAATGTTTTTGATTCTTCTCCTTTTTTTACTGAAAGAATTGATGTTGATAATTCTACCATTTTCTTTCCTCCTTTTCCTTTAATTCCTGATATATTTTGCAAAATCTTTCATATCTTTCTTTGTCAATTACTCCTTTTTCAACAGCACTTTTAATTCCGCAATTTTCTTCCTTTATATGTGTACAACCTATAAATTCACAATTTTCTTCAAATTGTCCAAATTCCTTAAAATACTGATATAACTTTTTACTCTCTATTTCTGAAATATCAAATGTTGAAAATCCTGGTGTATCTGCTATATAAGTGTTTTCATCTATCTCATATAATTTAATTGCTGTTGTTGTGTTTTTTCCTCTTTTATTTTTCTTACTAATTTCTCCTTCTAGTGTAATATCTCTTTCAAATATACCATTAATTAATGTAGATTTTCCAACTCCAGAATTCCCTGAAAATGCATTGATATTACATCTTAGTAATTCTTTTAATTTGTCAATTCCATTTCTTTGTTTTGCATCTGTTAATATAACCATATATCCCATTTTACTATATATATTTTTTATATTTTCAAATTCTTGTTTTTTATCTAAATCTATTTTATTTAATATAATAATAGCTTTAACTCCTAAAAATTCTGCAAAAGCTAATTGTTTATCTAGCATTAATAAATCTGGTTTTGGCTCTTTACTAGAAACAACAAAAACAATTTGTGTTATATTTGAAAGTTTTGGCCTTTTTACATAAACTTTTCTTTCATATATTTTTTCAATTACTGCTTTTTTATTATTTTCATCTGTTATTGTTATATCTACTATATCTCCAACAACTGGGGTAATTTCTTCTTTTTTTAATTTTCCTCTTGCTGTTGTTTCATATATTTCATTTTGCACTTTTACTTGATATAAGTTAGATATATTTTCTATAATTCTTCCTTGCATTTCCCCTCCACTTTATATATTTTTTGTCTCTTTTTACTTATTATATATGAAAAATATTTATATATCAACTTTTTCCAAGACATATTTTTTCATTTACAAATACCACTTAGAATTAAGTTATTTATAACTTACTCTAAGTGGTATTTATTATATTTTAGTTAAATGTTACAGAATCTTGACTACCTAGTGTGACTGTTTTAGTTGAACGATATATTTGACTTCCTGTATTTGGGTCTGTAATAGTTACTGTTATATCAATCTTTTCTCCATCTTTACCTGATAAAGTTATAGAAGAATATGCTGTTTCATTTTTGTTAATTCCTGTTCTTGTTTCTCCATTAGCACTAATATTTACTGTTCTGCTTACTGTTTTATCTTCTTCGTCTTCTGTATATCCTCCTGTTATTTGTTTTAAATTAATTATAACAGATACATTTTTTGTTTCTGCTACTTTATTTACTGTTAAAGTAACACTTGTTCCTTCATTAACTGTTGTTCCTGCTGATACACTTTGAGCTGTAACTTTCCCATCATTAGAAGTTGCATCTGTATAATTAATCGTAACCTTTAGACCTCTACCTTCTAATATCGCTTTTGCATCTACTTCTGTTTTACCTATAACGTTATCCACTGTCACTTGCTTAATTCCTGTTCCTATACTTATATGAATCTTAATAATATCTCCTGCATATACTTCTGAATTTGCTTCTATATCTTGAGATATAACATATCCTTGTTCTACTGTTTTACTTGTTTCTTCAATAATTTCTGCTTTCAAATTTGCTTTTTCCAAAGTCTTTTGTGCTTCTTCTCTAGTCATTCCTACCACTTTAGGAACTGTTGTTTTTTCTTGTCCTTTACTAATTATTACCTTTACTGTACTTCCTTCTTTTACATTATAGTTTGCAATATATGTAGGCTCTTGAGAAATTACATATCCTTCTGGAACTTCTTTATCATATTCTTCATTTACTTGTTCAAATACTAATTTTAAATTTTCTATTGTTTGCTGTGCTTCTTCTTTAGACATTCCTACTACATTTGGAATTTCTACTTCTGCTGGATTAGTTATATTTAAAAATGCTAATGTTCCTCCTAAACTAATAACAAACAGTAGTATTAGTCCTACAATAAAACTTAAAGTTTTATGTCTTTTTATAAATGCAACAAATTTATTGTCTTTTTTTCCTTTTTTAGTATTATTTTTTTCTTCTATATTGCCATATAAATCTGTATTAATTTTTTGTGTTCTTGCTGTTTCATCATAATCTCTATCATCTACAAAATCACCCTTTGGATTTTTTAAAGCCTGCCTTAAATCTACTAGCATATCTGTTGCAGTTTGATATCTTAAAGTCATATCTTTCTTTAATGCTTTCATAATAATCCTATTCACAGCTGATGGCAAATTTGGATTTAATTCAATTGGCTCTTCTGGCTCTTCTTGCATATGTTTTAGTGCAACAGAAACTGGTGTATCTGCATCAAATGGTACTCTTCCTGTTACCATTTCATACATAACTACCCCTAAAGAATATAAGTCTGACTTAGCATCTGTAAAACCTCCTCTTGCATGTTCTGGAGAAAAATAGTGTACAGAACCAATTGTTGCTCCAAAAGCTGTAATAGTAGAATTAGAAACTGCTTTTGCAATTCCAAAATCTGTAACTTTTGCTATTCCATCTTCTGTTATAATAATATTATGTGGTTTAATATCTCTATGAACAATATTGTTTTTATGTGCCGTCTCTAATGCAGAAGCAATTTGAATAGCTACATTTACTGACCATTTCCATGGAAGTGGTCCTCTTTCTTCTACAATAATTTCCTTTAGTGTTTTTCCTCTTATCAATTCCATAACAATATAATATAAGTTATCCTCTGCACCAACATCATAAATAGATACAATATTTGGATGTGTTAACCTTGCTGCTGATTGTGCTTCTATCTCAAATCTTTTAATAAATTCTTCATCAGTTGTGAACTCATCTTTTAAAACTTTTACAGCGACATTTCTTTTTAACACTTTATCCTCTGCTCTATAAACTGTGGCCATACCTCCATTGCCAACTTTCTCGATAATTTCGTATCTATTCCCTAATATTTTTCCTTCTAAAATCATATTTATCTCTCCTTAATATGTTTAATATGTAGATTGCTTTTGAGTTTTATATATTTTTAATAACAATAACTGTAACATTATCATATCCACCATTGTCATTTGCTAGTTTTACCAATTCTTTTGGTGCTTGTTCTATATCTTTTTTTGCCCATTTGAATATTTCTTCTTTTGAAACCAAATTTGTTAATCCATCTGAATTCATAATTAATATATCTTCTTTTAAAAATCCTTTTACCATAACATCAGGCTCTACAAAAGCATTACAACCTAAAGCCTTCATCAACATATTCTTTTGTGGATGATGTTCTGCTTGCTCTTGTGTAATAGTTCCATCCTTTACTAATTTTTGTACATAACTATGGTCTTGTGTTAATTTTCTCATAAAATCTTTTCTAATTCTATATATTCTACTATCTCCAACATGACCAATAAAGGCTCTATTATTATATATTAAACAAACTTCTAAAGTAGTACCCATTCCTTCTAATTCTGAATTTTCTTTTGCCTTTTCATATACTACCATATTGGCATATTCAATACTACTTCCTACTAATTGAACAATACTATCTTTGTCTTTGGGAATTTCTTTAAAATTATTTTCTATATAACTTTTTGCAGATTGAATAGCAAGTCTACTTGCTATTTCTCCACCTTTATATCCCCCCATGCCATCTGCTAACATATATATTTGAACTTCATCTAAAGAATTAGATATATAATAGTAATCTTGATTAAGTTCTCTTACTTTACCTATATCCGATTTTGCATAAGCCTTTATCATGCTTTCACCTCGTTTTCCTTTTGTCTACATTTAAAATTTATCTAAATATATTTGCATCTTTTATATCACAAGTTTATATTTTTTGCAATTAATTATTTTAATTCTTCTAAAAACATTTCATTTAACATCTTAGGATTTGCTTTTCCTTTAGTTTCTTTCATTGCTTGTCCTACTAAAAATCCTAAAGCTTTATCTTTTCCTGCTTTATAATCTACTATTGATTGTGGATTTGCTTCTAATACCTTTAATACCACTTCTTTTATTGCACCTTCATCTGATATTTGAATCCATCCTTTTTCTTTTATAATTTCTTCTGGGTCTCTAGGATTTTCAAACAATTCTTCCAATACTTTTTTACCAATGCTTGAACTAATAGTTCCTTTATCAATTAAAATAACTAATTTGCCTAATTGATTGCTGTCAAATGGAATTTCAATTGGTTCCATTTCTGTTTCATTTAAGATTCTTGATATATCAGATATAATCCAGTTATTAACTGCTTTTGGATTATTACATACTTTAATAGCTTTTTCAAATAAATCTGATAAATACTTTGAAGATGTAATAATATTAGCATCTTTTTCTGATAATTCATATTCTTTTAAATATCTTTCTTTTCTACTTTCTGGCAATTCAGGTAGTGAATTTTTTATATTTTCAATATATTCTTCTGATAATTTAATAGCTAGCAAATCTGGCTCTGGGAAATATCTATAATCTTGTGCATCTTCTTTATCTCTCATAGTAAATGTTTTTCCTGATACATCATCCCATCTTAATGTTTCTTGTTCTACTTTCCCTCCACCTTCAATGACCTCAATTTGCCTAATTACTTCATATTCGATTGCTCTTGTAATACTTCTAAAAGAATTCATATTTTTCATTTCTGTACGAGTTCCTAATTGTGTGTCTCCTTTTTTTCTAACAGATACATTAACATCAGCTCTAAAAGACCCTTCTTGCATTTTACAATTAGAAACTTCAATATATTCTAATATAGATTTTAATTTTTTTAGATATTCTTCTGCTTCTTCAGAACTTCTTAAATCAGGCTCTGAAACAATTTCAATCAAAGGTACTCCTGCTCTATTTAAATCTACTAAGCTTCCTCCAGCAAACTCATCATGATGTAATTTTCCAGCATCTTCTTCTATATGAATTCTAGTTAATCCTATTTTTTTCTTTCCCTCTTTTGTTTCAATTTCTATATATCCATGTTCACACAATGGTTTATCATATTGTGAAATTTGATATGCTTTTGGTAAGTCTGGGTAAAAATAATTTTTTCTATCATTTTTACTGTTTCTAGATATATTACAATTTGTTGCTAATCCTGCCTTTACAGCATATTCTACAACTTTTTCATTTAATACTGGTAATGTTCCTGGCATTGCCATACAAATTGGACAAGTTTGTGTATTAGGAACTGCTCCAAATTTTGTTGGACATGAACAAAATATTTTTGTTTTTGTAGAAAGCTCTGCATGCACTTCTAATCCTATTATTACTTCATAATCTTCTCTTGACATTTTCTCCTCCTCATAAATAGATTTTAGGTACATTCCTTAAAATCTCTGTTCTAAGAATTTAAGATTTCTTATCTTTCTTCTTTTTCTATTTCTTGAATCATATTTTCTCCTAAGTTCCAAAAATTATGATTTGAATTCTGGTTTATAATTTTCTCTGAATTTAATGGCTTGTTCAAAGGTATATGCTACATTTAATATGGTTTCTTCACTAAATTTCTTTCCAATTAATTGCATTCCAATTGGCATTCCTTCTTTATCTACGCCACATGGGATTGATATTCCTGGCAGTCCTGCTACATTAACTGATACTGTACAGATATCTGCCAAATACATTTCTAATGGATTATTTGATTTTGACCCTATATCAAATGCAACAGTTGGTGATGTTGGTGTTAATATTACATCATACTTTTCAAATCCTTTATTAAATTCGTTCATAACTAATGTACGTACTTGTTGTGCTTTTTTGTAATAAGCATCATAATAACCAGATGATAATACATAGGCACCTAGCATAATTCTTCTTTTTACTTCTGGTCCAAATGCTTCACTTCTTGATTTTTTATAAATTTCTTTTAAATTTTTAAATTCTGGTGTACGATAAGTATAACGAATACCATCAAATCTTCCTAAATTTGAGTTTGCTTCTGCCCAAGCAATAATATAATAAGCTGCTAATGAATATTGAGAAATATCTAAAGAGAATTCTTCTATCTCAGCTCCTAATTCTTTATATTTTTCAATTGCTTCTTGCAAAGATGCTTTTACTTCTTCATTAATTCCGTCTCCAAAAAATTCTTTTGGTACTCCTATTTTTACTCCTTTTACATCATTTTTAAGTGCTTTTGTATAATCTACTTTTGGAATATCACTTGATGTAGTATCTTTTTCATCATATCCTGTTATAACATTTAATAACATAGCTGAATCTCTTACATCTTTTGTTATAGGACCTATTTGGTCTAATGATGATGCAAAAGCTACTAGTCCATATCTAGATACTAGCCCATATGTTGGTTTTAATCCAACTACCCCACAAAAGCTAGCTGGTTGTCTTATAGAGCCTCCTGTATCACTTCCTAATGCCCAAGGTACTAAATCACCAGCTACTGCTGCTGCACTTCCTCCAGAAGACCCACCTGGCACTTTATTTAAATTCCATGGATTTTTTGTTGGATAAAAATATGAATACTCTGTTGAACCTCCCATTGCAAATTCATCCATATTTAATTTTCCAAGATTAATCATGTTTTCACCATTTATTTTTTTCATAACAGTTGCATCATATGGTGATACAAAATTTTCTAACATTTTTGAACTACAAGTTGTTTTTACACCTTTTGTACAAATGTTATCTTTAATTCCTATTGGTATACCTACAAATTCTCCAGTCAATTCACCTTTTTCTACTTTTTCCTGTATTTCTTCTGCTTTTTTAGTAGCCTCATCAGTTAACACTGTTACAAAAGCTTGTACTTCTTTTTCTTTTTCTTTTATTCTATATGTATATGCTTCTGTAATATCTTTTATTGTTAATTCTTTACTTTTTAACTTTTCTTGCAATTCATGAACAGTCAATTCTGTAATTCCCATGAGTTAAGCCTCCTCTTTTTTTATCTTTTTTAAATTTTCTATTTTTTGATATAAATGTGGCCAAGAATATACTCTTTCTATGTTTTCACTTGTAAAATCTTTATTGATAATAGAATCCATTATATATGTTTTAATTCCTACTTTTGACATTTCTGTACAATTTTTTATACTATCATCTATAAATATGTCTATATTATTTTCTTTTGCTACAAGTACTTTATTTGAAGCATTTAATATTAATTTATCATATTTTATGTTATATTTTTCTAACCAATCTTTGGTTTCTTTTTCTACATTAAATTTGTCTGATAACCATCTTGCTGTTATTAAATATATATTATCTCCACTTTCTTTTAATTTTTCTATATTTTCTACTGAATATATTTTAGGTTGTATTTTTTTAACCATTTTTTCATAATATTTATCAAAAAAATTTTTCTCTTCATCTATATTCCAATTATGAAAACTTTGTACATACATATGTGTTTTACAATTCCTATTTATATCTTTTATCTCTTTACCTATTTCATTTATTGTATAATTTTGTGCGTAATTAAATAATATATCATATGTATTAGCTATTGTATCATCTATATCAATTCCTATATTCATATTCTTTCTCCTAATTAATAACTTTTGGTATTTTAAACATATTTTGTTCTTTACTTGGTGCATTTATCAATAAGGCTTCATTATCTTCAAATATTTCCACATCATCTTTTCTAAATACATTTTTTGCTCCATTTGCCCCTATAGTAATATCTAAATTATCTACATTAGCATTATTTATTATATTTACAAAATCTAAAATTTCTTGTAAATTATTTAAATATTCTTGAACTTCCTTTTCTTCCAATGTTAAATTTGCTAAATTTGCCATTCGCAAAATTTCTTCTTTACTTACTTTCAAACTATCATCTCCTACTAATTTTCATTTGGTTATTATTATATACTTAAAACCTTAAAAAAACAAGTCAAAATGACTTGTTTTCATATTTTCATATTTACTTATTTTCTAAAAAGACTTCTAACACATTTAAGTTACTTGAGTTTAAAGTGAAAATAGAATGATATTGTATTTTATTTAAAACAAATACATTTAAATTTCTCTTGCTTTTATTATCCATCTTTGACTACTGTCATCTGTACAAGTAATTAATGTAATTTCTTTTCTTCCTTCTGTATTTTGGTCAGTACACCTTACATCATCTGGTATAACTATATATTTATCATATACTTTATACTCTATTGTATGATTATCTATAAAATCTGTTATTTGTATAATATCTCCATTTACTAAAGTTGGCACTTTACTAAAAAATCTTGAATTCCTATAATTATGTCCTACAATACAATAGTTCCCTACACTATTAATATCTGGTCCATGAAATTTTACTGGAGACATTTTTAACAATTCTTCTGTTTCTTTTACTGAATCTGTTTCTCCATCTAATATTCCATATTCAATTCCTAGTTTAGGAATTACTATTTTTCCATCAGTTACATATGTATATCCTGATTGTGATTGCTGTTTTGTTTTACTACTATTGTTTGGATTTGATGTGATAACTGGCGCTTCTGTTCCATCATCAGTTGTGTCATTTAATATAGCAATTAATATATTACTATCTGCTATTTTATCTTCTATCTGCTCAGCTTCTGCATTTGCTAAAATTTCTTTTGACATGCCTTCTGCTTTGTCTCTATCATATGCTGCATATATATATACAGATATTAGAATAATTAAGAAAAATACAGATATTATTAAATTCATTTTGTATACTTTTTTCTTCCTTTTTAGTTCAGGTGTTATGTATAATTTCTTTGTTATTAATATTTGATTCATAAACCTCTCCATATAATAATAAATTTTCTATATTATTATAACATGAAAATAACTAAAATTAAATATATTTATTGAATTTTTTTTGATTTAATTATATAATATAATTATGTGCGGGTATAATTTAGTGGTAGAATGTCATGCTTCCGACCTGATAGCGTGGGTTCGATTCCCACTACCCGCTCCATTAAGTAAAATCGTCGCACCAGACGAAAGTATTGAAAAATCAACTGTAAAGGTTGATTTTTTTCTATTTTGCAGAAATTTTCGATTGTAAGGAAGAAAAGCTTCGTACAAAATAGTTATGCGAATGTTACAAATTCTTAAAGCTTTGCTTTTTAGAATTTGTTAGTCCGTTTTTTGTGGACTTTATTTTGATTTCTTAGATGTTGCATTATTAGTGGTGCTATGTGGAATGAAGCACAATATCAAAAAGAGAAAAATCAAAGAAGTTATGCAAGACATAGAGTTTATATATTCTTTCAAAAACTAAAATATCCTAAACGCAATAGAATAATGAAATGCAAAGGCTCTGGAGGAACTAAAGAAAATATATGTATTACACTTGTGAACATTGCAAGACCTATTACAAAGAAGATAAATATGAAAAATAGCAGAAAGTTAATCTATCTATTAATTATATCTACTTTTATTATGGGACTAATATTATATCCAAGTTATAAAGTTGATATAACAGCTACATTACTTATAGTAGGAATTGAATTGATATCTTTGTATATGTATCCAATATATATTACAAAATTAACTTATATTCAACTTGAATATTCTGCTATAAAAGCTACTATTAGTAAACAGATTGCAAATATATTAAGAGTTTGCTGTTCCTTTATACCATCACCATTTTGTACTTCCATTGGATTAGTTGTTTCTGTTATATATCAACTAGTGTCAATACAATATATAATTATTAAAAATAAACTTAATTTAGAGATAAGTCAAAAGAATTTATAAAAGCTATTGATGCAAGAACAAAAGTTTGATATAATATATAAAATGCAAGGAGTGATTATTATATGAAACAGGCTTATATAAATTGTTTGAAAAAATTAAGAAAATTTAGAAAAGATTTAAAAGTAGATAAAGATATAAAAAGAGGAAAACTATATTTTACTTGGATTAAAGATAAAACAGAAACAATAGAAAACGAAAAAAATGAAAATTATATTTATACAAATTTAATTAAACATACTTTGCCAAAGTATGTCATTACGCAATACACATTTAATAAATCTAATAAAAATGTAAAGTCTATAATCAAAGCAAATTATACTTTCAAAGAGAATAAATATACATTCAATAATATGAATATATCAGTAGAAGATACAAAAAAACTTATGAAATATGTTTTATTTAAAAGAGGCAATGTGGTGTGGCTAGATTTTGGATTTAATATTGGAAATGAATTTGGAGGAATGCACCCTGCTGTTATACTAAAGAATTTTGATAAAGATTTATTTGTTGTACCAATATCATCAAAGAAACCAACAGAATATGTAAGAATAGAAAAAAATTTAGAAGATGGTAAAATCGATACAGAAGAATGTAAAAAACAAAAAGCTAAAATTACAGAAATAATTGAGTTAGAAAAAATAAATGGATTTAGAAAAATGCTTAGATGGGTAAGAATTACAAGAATGAAGAAAGTTAGCATATTAAGAGTAAACTTTTTTGGAACGATAGGAACATTAGATGGCAAAGATATGAATAGTATATCTAATAAAATATGCTTAGAATTTGGAGATAATATGGAGTAAACCTATATAAAAATATGAGTTAAATTTTTGGTGGCAAAATTAAATAAAAAATAAGACTAGTCGAAAA
>CANAUI010000020.1 GCA_947364715.1 uncultured Clostridium sp. | reverse complement strand
CTAGCATTTCATAATACTAGGTATTAACACAAATTTTTAAGCGATTGCCATAAAAATTTTGTGTCTATATATCTATTCTAACACCATTTTGTATCTCTCTGTTCTATAAAATGTTCGAACAGAAACGTCGTTGGTGGAGGTGAGGAGAATCGAACTCCTGTCCATAATACCTTTCAAATAGATTTCTACAAGTTTAGTTTATTTTTTATATTCATTTAAATTACACCAATAAACAGGTTTAATTTAAATATATCTTTTAAAATACCCTCTACTTCCAAAGAAAAAGTAGTTTCGTTTCCTACTAATATGACACTTTATCTAAATGTGTAGGAACATTTAGGAAAGCGTAGCTGCAATTAGGCAGCTAAAGCATACTCATTATTATTTTCTGCGTTTATATTTAATTTCCCGTTTTTTTAAGTGGCCAACGAGAATCCACTACTTGCTATCTGTCCTTCTAGTACTATGTCGAAACCACATACACCCCCATATACTTATTTATTATACAATATATATATGATTTTATCAATAAGCAATTTTTGTTATTTTTTACATTTCTTCTTTAAAAAATAAAATTTTATTTATTTTTTCACTTTGTGTTGCATAACTAAAAAGTTTCATAAGATTTTCTATACAAGAACAACAGGGGCATGATTAAGATACTTTAATCTTTTAGATTATTTGCATGCCCGTCTTTGTTCGTCCGCGAAAATTGCTTTGCAATTTTCTGTGGAATGCTTTATATTATAGGAAGTTCGGAGAACTTTCTATAATATAAAAAAACTAGGTAATTATTTACCTAGTTATAAAATTAGTTATATATCTATTGTAAACCTATAACTAATCATTATTCTGCAAAATTTCTACTTTTTGAGTTCCTACCACATTTCCTGTAATATTATCATAAACTTTTATATTTAATTCAGTTACATCTTTTAAACTTTTAATTATTAAATATTCTTTCTTTAAATCATTTGCTAATTGTAGCTCTTGCCCATTTTTAGAACTTATAATAAATCCATTTTGATTTGTTATTTCAAAAGAATACATTACACTTTCATTCTTTATATTTTGGGTATCTCTAGTTATATCAGCATCTGAATACAATTCCATTATAGCTAATAATTCTGAATTTACTATTTCTAGAATTTTTATTTCAGGAGTTCCAAAAGCTTCTGCATTTTCTCCTATGCTCTTTAAATCAATTTTTATACTTTTTTCTGAAAATGAACAACTCTTTAATTGTTTTTCTTTTTGTTTTAAATCTATTTCAAAATTAGCTAATGCTTTAGAATTTAAATTTTTTAAAGCCTCATACCCTATATCTGAATTTTCAATTACACTTTCTACAACTTCTATGCCATAATCAGTTCCTGTCTCATTTAAAATTTCTACTACTTCTAAATTCACTTTATCATTTACTTTTTTCACATTTTCTAAATCATACACCATACAAATTTTATATACTCCATTCATTTCTTTTTCTGAAGTATGTGTAATAACACTATTAGGGTATTCTGAACCTTCTTCTACATTACTAAGCTTATATGGATTTACTTCTAAATATAAATCATTATATTCTTTATCATCTTTATATATAAAATTTACTATTAATATTTTTTCATTATATGCATAATCATTTAATGTTAAAGTTTTAGTTTCTTCAGTAGTAACCTGATTTGTTTTATTTTCAACATTATTCTCAATATTAATTTTTTGTTCATCTTTTATTTCAATTTTCTCTTTTTCATATTGCTCTTTATCAATATTTAATTTTTCTACTATATATGAAAATATATTTGGCATATCGTTTATATGTGCATATACATTAACTCCTAGAAAGACAATTAGTACAGTTGCAAATATACTTATATATTTTACGATATTAACATGTGCTTTGAGTATTTTTCTTATTCTTAAGTTATTTAATGTTTCATCAATTACATTTTGAGTTCTTTCAGGTATTTTTTCATTTTGGTGCATTTTATATTTTATTAAATCATCAATATCTTTATCTTTCATATTAAAACTCACATTAATCCCTCCTTATTAATTATTTTTTTCATTTTCTCTCTAGCTCTTGATAACCTAGATTTTATAGTTCCTTTAGCTACACCTAAAATTTTAGATATCTCTTGTACTGAAAAGTCGTCATAATAATACAAAATTATAATTTCTTTATCTTTTTCATCTAACTTATTAAGTACATATGTAATAAAACTGTAATCATCTTCTTCTGTTACTTTTAAATCCGCTATTTCTTCAATGTTTACATTTCTTATTCTTTCTTTCTTTTGATTGTTTAAAGTTTTTTTACATTGATTTATTAGTATTCTTACCAACCATGTTTTAAAATATTTTACATTTCTTAACTTATATATATTTGTATATGCTAAGATTATAGTTTGTTGTATAGCTTCTTCTATGTCATCATCACACTTAAGAAATGTCCTAGCAGTATTATATAAAATTAATTGATACATTTTTATTAATTCTTCTATAGCTCTTATTTCTCCATTTCGAGCTTTTTCTACTAATTCTTCCATATTTACTCCTCCTTACCTATTAGATACTTTTTACCTTAATTTGGTTGCAATTTATTTAATTATTATAAACAACTTTGTTATCCAATGTTTTTTTATAATTATTTATGATTTATACTTACTTCCTGATAAATGAAATATTATAAGAAATTAACCAAAATAAATTCAATAAAAACTCCTCTAGAAGATTTCTGCAGTTAAAACTTAGTTTGTTTAGTTTAATTACACAAACTGCGGATTTTCTATGGAGTTTTTAAACTTTATCTTTTATTCTTTTTTCCTATTTTAATACACTTTTTCAAATATATCAATTTTTTAGTTGAATTTTCTAGAATATATGAAAGCAATTTTTGTTACTCACTTTAATTGTAATTCTTAATTTTATATTTATTTATAATTCATATATTTTTTATTGTATTTTTAACAATTTTTTTAAATATTCATATGCTATTTTAGGTGATGAAAAATGAATATTGTTCCTACAAATGTATTATATAATTCTTATATTTTAAAACAAAATATAACTTCTTTAAATTATACATATCCGTTTTTAAATGTCCAAATTGTTGGTAATAGTGTGTTAGGTAAACCTATTTATGTTATAAAATTAGGAAGAGGACCTAATAAGGTTTTCTATTCTGCATCCATTCATGCAAATGAATGGATTACTTCTGTATTATTAATGAAGTTTATTGAAAATTATTGTGATGCTTATGTTTCTGATGAATCTCTTTATGGATATTCTATAAAAAAACTTTTTAATAATGCCTCAATTTTTATTATGCCTATGGTAAATCCTGATGGCGTTGGTTTAACTTTCATAGGCATAGTTTAAATTTTTTTATGCTTGTTTTAATAATTGTTTAATTTCTACTTTTTCATTTATATATTCATTCATACAATTCAATTTACTAAATGCAAAATGAATATAGATATTTTTGTTTTCATCAATTTCTATCTTATCTATTAATTGATAAATTGATTTTTTTGATGTTGTATTTAAAAACTCATCAATTAGTTTATTCATTTCTCCTTCTGAAACTTTATTTTGTTTTGCTTTCATATTATTTATTAATTTCTTTATTTCATTTTTTTGATTAATTAATGAATCCCTTTCACTTATTATTTTATTAGTATATCTAAAATAATCATTTTCAGAAATAATATGATTTATCTTGTCAAAATAGATACTCTCAATTTGACTTAAAATATTAGTTATTTTATTATCTATTGCTTTTATTTCTTTTTGATATTTTGAAATACTACTATTTTTATTGTCTTTATATTCTTTATAAACTTTTTTTAAGTTATCTTTATCTGCATATAAATTCAAAAATTCTTTTAAATATGCTAATGTTTCCTTTTCAAATTTATTATAATTTAAATGTTGTGATTGACAAATTCCCTTTTTTGAATTTCTACAAGTTATGTATGGAATTGGATTTTTGATTTCTTTACCATTTGTAGTAAGCTTTGCTCCTACTTCTAAATTACTATGGCAAGATTTACATTTTATTAATCCTCTAAATAAATACTCATGCTTATTTTTCCTGTTTATACTCTTTTTATCTAATAGAAATTGTACCTTTTCAAAATCTTCTTTACTTATAATAGGCTCATGTGTATTTTCTGTTATAATATATTCTTCTTTTGGCATTTTGATTCTCTTCTTTGATTTGTATGAAAGATTTACTCTTTTATTAGATACAGTTGTTCCAATATAAGCCATATTAGATAATATATTTAAAATGGTAACACTATTCCATTTTTTTATTTCTATTTGCTTTTTTGTATAACCACTAGGTGATTGGACATTTTTTTTATTCAAATAGTCTCTTATAGAATAAACACTATTTCCATTTAGATACATATTAAAAATATCCTTAACTATATAGCTTGTATTTTCATCAATTACTAAATGATTTTTTTGTAACTCATCTTTTTTATAACCATAAGGTGGAACTGTACACATATATTCACCTTTTATTTGTTTTTCCTTTATAACACTTCTTACCTTTTTAGAAATGTCTTTTGCATACATATCATTTAATATGGATTTAAATGGTGTTATGTCATTACAAGATGTATTGCTAAAGGTATCAATTCCATCATTTATAGCAACATATCTTACATTATGTTCGGGAAAATATTTTTCTATGTATTGCCCTGTTTGTATGTATTCTCTCCCAAGTCTTGATAAATCTTTTGTTATTACCATGTTAATTCTTTGTTTTTCTATATCTGCTATCATTCTTTGAAAACCAGGTCTTTCAAATGTTGTCCCAGATATTCCATCATCTACATATTCATCTATAAATTGCAAGTTATTTTCTTTGATGTATCTCATTATAATATCTCTTTGATTTCCAATACTTTCGCTTTCCCCTCTATCTCCATCATCTCGAGAAAGCCTTATATATATTGCCACTTTAAATGTTTGATTGTTATTGCTAAAGAACATTTTCGCCTCCTATTCTTTAGCAATCATCTGCTAAAAAATATTATATCAAGTACAGTTATATTTAACAATTTCAAAAAAATTATTTTTCCTTTTCTTGTATATATTCTATAAATGCTTTTTGTAATACTGTTTGAAAATCTATATTCTCTTCTTTGAATGTGCAATAAATTTGTAAATTGTTTTTTTGATTATTCAAACTGCTCATTCCTTTCAGTTAGTTTGCTAATAAATAATATGATAAAATCTCTTACAAAATCACTAAATATTTTTTACAACAAAAAAAAGAACCAAGTGCTGTCACACACCTAGTTCAATCCAACCATGACATTTTTAGTATATTTCAAATCATTTTTGAATATTCTAGAAATTTTTATTTCTAATTATAATATTTAGTTCAAATTCTGTTTATCATATTTTTTACATAATTATATATAGAAATTATTATAAATTTCTATTCATAATTGCATTATAAAATTCCACTTTTAAAATGTCAATATCTATATTCCATTTTTGCTAAAGACAGAAAAGCAAGATTTTTTAAATTACTGTCTTTGTAATAACTATTGAACAATACTTCAAAATATAATATTCACTAATGAATTATTAAAAATTTTTAGTTCTACTAACCTCAAAATCATTATTAAAAATATTTATTTTTATAATAAAAAAACTAAAATAAGATTATTCATCCTATTTTAGTTTCTATAATTACAAATATCCTATTTGTAATAACTTTGTATTAATATTATTATGCATATTATAAAAAGTTATTCATAAATGATAAAAGGAAACTTGTCCTAAGTTCCCCTACTTTTAAATTTTATTACTATCACTAATAACCATTAGTAATTTCTTTGTAATTTAATTATAACATTTACTAAAAATTTTGTCTACATTTTTCCAAAAAATTTTTTAATTCGCAATAATCCTTACATTTAGAAACTTTTAACAATTCTTCAATTTGATCTTGTGCTATATTTCTTTCACTTTTAACTCTTTCTAAATATTTCAATTTATCTTCTAAATTATTTTTTAATTTTGCATAGTAATGCATTATATTTAATGATACAGCTATTGCTATATCTATCTCTTTCATTTCTTTTACTGATAATGTTGTTATATAATCTTCTAATCTTCCTTTACTAACGCATAATATATTTGATATATTAGCATAACCATCTAAAAGAATTGTTCCATTTTCTTTATATCTAGTATCTATTTGTTTTATACTTGGAATATCTTTAAAAGTATGAGTTATAGGTGCAACCACAACATTTCCAGATTTTGCATTTCCGATATTATTTTGTAAAATAATACAAGGTCTTAATTTCTGAATTTCATTACCCACACCAATTCCAAAATAGCAATTATATACTTGACCACGTTTAACATATCTTTTATTTGCTTTTTCTACGTTTGTGTTTAAATATAACTTGGTTTTCACCCAATCTAACAATTCTTGCACTCTATTTAATTCTATTTGCATTGGCATCTGTCCTTTCAATTTTTATTTTTTCTTCTCCAATCCTTTTTCATTTCTTTTTCTTCTCTCTCATCTATTTGGTCTTGTTCAACATCTATTAAATATATTCTATTATTAAATCCACCTTTTCTATCTTTTTTAATTTTTCTAGTATTTTCCACATCATTCATTAAAATATTATTGATTTTCATAATTGTATAAATAACTTCCATTAAATCTGCTAATTCTTCTACTGAATGTTCTTCTATAAACTCATGTGCTTCTTCAAATAGTTTTTTATCAAGTTCTTCTAAATATTGCCTATCTTCTAGAATTATATAATTTGCTTTTCTTCCTTCCATTTTATCAATATTTTCTGGAATTTTGTCTCTTACTAATTTATTATAAATATATTTCATTTTTTATCATCTCCTAATTTAATATACTTATATAGTATAGAACACAAGTTCGTTGTTGTCAATATTTTTATTAAAAGTTATGATAAAAAAACTAGGTATCATTCACCTAGCTTATTAAAATTTATATCTTTTTCGTTATATTCTTCTGGGTTTAATCCAATTCTCTTTTTCATGTATTTTAATACAAGTAATATAATAATCAACCCAACAATTCCTACTATTAAATAAGATGTACCTGTAGTATAAAATTCTAACAATAAACTACCTAAAAAACTTATTAACATTTCTCCAACATTTTTTATCAAATTACTTGCAGATAAGATTTTTGCTCTGATATTAGAATTTGTAAAATTAGTTACATATCTATCTTCTAATACCCAATAAGGACCTCTAAAAACATGGTGTATAAAAAATGCAATCATAACTATAATAAGAGTAAAAGCAAAATTAAAGTTTAATTTAGTAATAACTCCTACTATGATAAAAGAAATAAATATTGGTATGGATATAAATTCCAATGTTCTATTTTTAAAAGTATTATGAATTTTATCTTGATAGTTTATTGAAAAAGATTGTACTAATGTTAGTATTGCAAAAATAATACCAAAATATTGTGGTGCTACTTTTAAATCTGTTAATAAACTTTTTTCGTAAGTAGAAATCATCATTAATACTCCTACAAATATTGATGTAAAAAGGAATAATGCTTTTAATCGACTCGATTTCAAAATAAATGTAAAACCTTGTCTAATATCTTTTATAGATTGTGATACTGTTATTTTTTCTTTTTGTTTTATTTCTACTTCTTCAAATCTATAAGCTATTACAATCGCCAACAGTGATATAAAAGTCGATAAAACAATTGGAATATATGGATTAATAACAAATAAATATCCAGCAACTACTGATGTAATAGCACTTAATGCATTACTTAAAGAATAACCTTTTGCATTTATATTTCCAAATGAATTTTTACCTTTACACATTTTTGTAGAATCATAGAGTAATGTATTTCTATCTATATCTTTTAAGGCATTTCCAAATGCAGACATAAAATAGGCAATAACTAAATACCAAAAATTATTAACAAAAATCATAATTCCTATTTGAATTGTTGCAAAAGTCGTTCCCAATATTAATGCTTTTCTACTACCGATTTTTTCAACTAAAATTGCAGATGGTATTTGAAGCAATAACAAAAATAACGAATATATAGATTCTGCATACATTACTTTTGCAGGTGCAATTCCTTTTACTTCTGTTAAGAATAAAAATATAATAGCACTATAAAATAAAGGATCCCATCCCATACCTTTATAATACGGAAATATTCTTCTATTGTATTTCATTGCAATTTCTGCTTTCATCGTTTTCTCCTTTGTATATAATCATATATTGGAAGTATATCATAAGCATTATAAATTTACTAGACATATTTTTCAAAAAATAGTAATGCTTTTTATCTTACCAATATATCCACTTTTTCTTTATATCACTTTTTACAATATACACCCTATTTTTTAACTTTTTTCCCTTACCTGTTTGATACCCTTTAAACCTCAAACAACAAAATTTGAATTTTTGCTTAAATTTCAATGCATTATGTACTGTCAAAATATCCACTCTAGCCAAGCTCAAAAAAGCCTAAAGTGGATACTTCAAATGTATCCACTTTCATAGCCTTTTATATCCACTAAAAAATGTATCTATAATTTTTATTCACAGATGATTGCTAATTCTACTCCTATGAAAATTAATCCGACTGGCGTAGATTTAGTTACAGGAAATATGGCAATTTCTTCTCCTAGTTATCAAAAAGCTATTCATATTGCTAATCAATTTTCTAGCATTCCTTTTCCTGATGGTTGGAAAGCAAACTTGAATGGTGTGGATTTAAAAACTTACCAACCAGTTCGCAAAGTCTTGTAACTATTAAAATTACACGACTTTGCATTTTTGATTGTTCTTATTTATTAGCTCTTCAATTTTTATAAATTCATCTAGATTCTCATTAATAGAATTTAGTTTTGAAAAGTTAAAATATATATACACATTTTTGTCTTTGTCAATCTCAATTTTGTTAATTAATCTGTATAAATATATTTTATCTATTTGCTCTAATTTCAAAAAGTTTTCTATTAATTCATCTAATTCTTTTTCTTCTTTTGTTTTGTTTTGAGTAGCTACTTTTTCTTCTGTTCCAATTAATTTTTGTTCTAGTTCTTCTTTTTGCTTCATTAGGTTTGTTCTATCAAATATAAATTTTTGTGATACTCTAATGTAATCTTCTTCAAGAATTACGCCTTGCAATTTATCCATATACATTTTATCTAAATTGTTATTTATCTCAAATATAGCTTTATCGATTTGCTCTATTTTTTTTCTATATCCTTCTCTTATATCAAGTGTTTTGTTTTGATATTTTTCATAAATAGAATAAAAAACTTCTTTGTCTGCATATATTTGACATATCTTTTTTATAACATAAATAATATGTTTTTCAAATTTCTCATAATTAATACTTAATGGATAACAACCTCTTTTTTTATAATCTGCACATATTATATATGGATGTGATTGTGCATTTCTTCTTGAATTTTTCTTAAGCACGATTTGCAGTTTTCTTTTGCAATGATAGCAGTAAAGTAATCCTCTTAATAGGTAGTCATATTTTAGTTTGGTATTTGTTCCTCTTTTTTCTATAATACATTGTACTTTTTCAAATGTTTCTTTATCTATAATAGACTCATGCGTATTGTTTACTCTTATTTGATTTTCCTTTTCAACAGTTAGTATTTTATGTACTTTATAAGATACAACTGATTTCTTATTTTGGACTGTATTTCCGACATATACCTCATTTTTTAACATATTGCATAGAGTAACTTCATTCCAGTCATAGTTTGTTTTATTCTCATCTTGAACTACTCCAATTTTTCTATAACCTGTTGGAGATAGATATTTATTAGTGTTTAAGTAATTTACTATTTCTACACTTCCATGTCCATTTGCATACATATCAAATATTTTTTCCACAATGTTCTTTACTTGTTCATCAATAATTAGCTTATTTTTAATGCTAGGATGTCTTTTATATCCGATATGCTGGAGTGCTACATAGATATTCTCCATTCTTTTGTTTTTCCTTATAGACACTTCTAATCTTCTTAGATATATCCTTAGCATAATAATCATTCATTATTGCTTTAAAAGGTGTTATATCGTTATTCGTGCTATCAATATAGGTATCTATTCCATCTGTTATTGCAACATACCTTATATTGTTTTGTGGAAAGTAATTTTCTATGTAATGACCTGTTTTAATATAATCCCTTCCAAGTCTTGATAAGTCTTTAGTTATTACCATATTAATAGTTTTATTCTCGATGTCTTGTAGCATTTCATTAAATCCAGGTCTATCAAATGTAGTTCCAGATATACCATCATCAACGTATTCTTTAACTAAAGTTAAATTGTTCTCTTTTACATATCTTTGCAAAATATTTCTTTGATTACCGATACTTTCGCTTTCTTGTTTGTCGCCATCTTCTCTAGATAGTCTTATATATATTCCGTACTTTAAAATGTCGACTATTTAAGTTTAGCATTTAACCTCCTATCCGTAATCATCTACTACAACAATTGTAACGTGCTCAAAATAATTTTGCAAACATTTTGGAATAATTACTTTGCTTTTAGTTTTAATTTTTCAATATAATCTTTAAAGATTAATCCTATTGTTTCTTTTACTTCCTGTTTTTCTTCTGTAAAAATACAATATGTATTAAATTCTAGTTTATCTATTTTTGTTTCTTCCTGATTCTTATTCACATTGACATCAACTCCTTTACGCTCTTAATTAATATCTTCTAATACAGAATATTAAAGAAAATGGCTTGTTATGACACTAAAAATAAGTGTATTTGTCAATGTGCTATTTAGTATTTCTATATATAAGCCCAGTTTTATACCAAAGGCGAAGCTATTTTTCAAAAATTTTTACTTTTATAAGAAAAAAAGACCTAATATATGTTTTCACATATTAAATCTTTATTTAGCTATTTACTTTTAATTTTATTTACTACTGTTATATTTATTTTTTTAGCACTCATAAAACTTTATCTCATAATTCTTTAGTCCTGGATTATCTATTATTCCTTTTTCATTAAAGTATCCATTGTATGTTATTTAAAATCTCTTTAACTTGATTAATAGAAAATTTATATTTATCATTTAAAACATATTTATTCTGCATATTTTCAAATTCTCTTATTAGTGAATCACTAAACTCCAATTTAAAATAACTAAAATCTTTGATTGCTGTTTTTTCATCTATACCACCAATTCGTACTTTTTCTTCTTGCCTTTTATAATCTATCAGTTTATTTAATTCATCCTTATCATTTAATAACTTCTGAATTTTATCATTGTTAAATAATACTGATATATCATATAAATGCTTTGCTGTATCCATATACATATTTCTTATATAATAAAACTCTGTTGCAAATATTTTATCTATAAACATTCTCTCTAATTTTATTATTTCAATTTCTATTTTTGTAACATCAAATTGCTCTTCTAAAATTTTCTTTTCTTTATCATTTGCTAATTTATATATTAAAGGCTCTATGTAATATTTTTCGGTTGGCTCGCTTACAGTAAAAGAAGTCGATTCTACTTGTATTTTTCCTGCTCTTTGCAAAGGTATTTCATTATCTTCATATACTGATGTATATTGGTAAACTCCTGTAACACTGCCTTTATTATCTATACACTCATCTTTTATTAGTTCTAAACCTTCTATTTCATAACCTAAAGCAGATTCTTTTAATCTCTTCTTGTTTCTTGTATTAGATTCTTCTAATAAAACTTTTACAGTTAAATCAATATCTTCTGAAAAACGATTCATTGTATCTAAAATTTTATATACTGCTGTACCACCTTTAAAATAGGCTTTTAAATAATCTTGTTTTTTAGATAATTCTTTAAGAACTAAACATACATAATAGTCTTTTTCTATTATATCCTTATCTATATTTTCTCTCTCTTTAATAATTTCTATAAAATTTTCAAATTCGAATTTATTTAAATGTAGTAACATTATATCTCCTATCTTGCTAGTATAAATAATTTATCTAATACTTTTCTATTATTTGTTTCTCTAGCATATTTTATAATTTTTTCAAAGTTTAATTTGCATTCTTCTATAATTCTATATAAAATTTCATCTGCATTTTGGGCTTCAATATGAATATTATCTTTATTATCTAGAATGTCTATAAACTGCAAATATCTATAATTTTCATTTGTTATTTCTATTTTTGGTTTTGTTATATAAGTTCTTAATCTTTCATCATATTGTTTATGATATTTACATTCATTTGTTACTATATCTGTTACATTTGGAACTAATGTTGTTAGCCCTAATTTATTAAATAATTTTGCACCTACTATATAACCTTTTATATTTCCATCTTTGTCTTCCAAATATTTTAATTTTCTTAATTTATTTGTATTTAATGGAACTTCGCCAAACATACTAATAATTGGTTTATAATATACTCCTTTATATTCTGCTTTTATAATACCTTCATTTTTTAGTCTATTTAAAATAACATTTATATTTTTGAATACGCTTTCTTGTTTGTTATTGTTTTCGCATTGCTGTATAACATATTTTTTTATGTCTTCAATAAATATTGGCTCATCTTCTGGATATTGTTCAATATATTCTAAAACTAATTTACAAATATTCATGAGTTTTACCTCCTTTGTTATTATTTTGTAATATCTGTTATATATTATATACTTTATAATAACATTATATTCGTTTTTTTAGAATTTGTCAATATTTTGCTATTTGTTTACATACTTTGCTTTCCTTATTTCATACTTATTTTTCTCAATTTTTCTTTTTCTTCATTTAGCAAATTTTCTAAAACACTTAAAAATAATTCTTCATCACTTACTAGTTCATATATTTCATCCATTTCATTATCTTCAAATATTATAATATCATTCATCTATATCTTCCTTTTTATATCCTACAACAGTATGTTTTATATGAGTATCTTCTATATTTTGATGTTTTTCTACAACTGTATATATTTTTACTAACTCTTTATTTATTTTACTAAGATTTTTTTCTATTTTAGTATTTACTTCTTTCAATTCATCTATTTCAGAAATATATACTAAAAATCTTGAATATTGTTCAAAATCAATTTCTGCACTTTCAAGATATTCTTTTTTTCGATTCAATTTAGAATAAGCATATTCTATTTTTAAAACTTTATTATCATATTTTTCTAATATCTCTGGTACAATTACTCCTAAGCATATTACCCATTGTTTTCCAGGAAAGATATTCATATTATTAATTTTGTTTTTTTCTAACCCAATTCGTTCACTTTTTGGTAGTTGTTTTATAAATTCTTCTTCAAACTTTAAATTGTTAATTGTTAAAGGAACTTTTCCTGCATTTCTAACAACAACACACGCTAAATTAGCTTTAATAAGTTCAAAGGTAATCTGTAAATAGGGTCGATTATTTTCAAACTTATCTCTTAATAAAAATACTATTGTAATCCATGAAGCCACTAGTGATAAAATTGCAATTATATCTCCAAAAGAAATACTATTTAAATTTTCGACAGCAACCACAAATTTATTAATTGATTCTTCCATATTTCACCTCATATTTTATATGTTACTATATATTATCTTACTATTTTTACCTAGTTTTGTAAATAATTATAAATTTATTTATTTCTATGATTTACTTCTTGCCATACATCCAAATCTAATTTCTTATCAATTAGCTTTATCATTTCTTTTTGATTCTTTAAAATTTCAAGCATCTTAAATTTTAGTTCTTCTCTTTCATATTTATCAATTTGTGTAGCAAATATTGCAATATGTTTTATACTTTTATGCATTTCTTTTAATATCTGTGTATTATCTGAATATGCTTTTAAAATTTCATTTTTCCCTATTAAGTCAACATTAGTTACCTTTTCATAAATCGCAGAATCTCTTATATAATACCCAATATTCTCTTGTTTTTCTTTCATATACCACTCCAATTCTAGCAGTAAAAATCCAATAAAAAATACAGAATATTTCAACTAATTCGAAATACTCTGTAATATAGATGATTACTGCATTTTATTAAATTATTAAAAAATCTTCGATTTTTAATAAAAACATTGTGCAGAAAATTTTCTTAAAATTTTCGCACATGAGCAAATACGGTACATATAAAATCTCAAAAATGTTGATAGTACTCATCATGTACCTTTTGCTCTAAGTGGTTGGTATATTTTTAATACCACAGGTGAAAGTCTGATTAACTTCCACCTTCAATGTTGTATAAATAGACTGTCTTTATGATTGATAACTTAAAAATTCAATATTTAATCTATTATTCACACTTTTTATATTCTCCATTTTCATATACAAATAAATCTCCTTCTTTTGCAGTTTCATATAAATCTTTTGGAAATTTTATTTCTTCAACACCTTCTATTCCACCACCTGAGACATTATTTAGGTCATATAACCATATTTTCCCTGAATACTTTTCGCCTACTTCATAAACATGTCCATCAATTCTTTTACTTTCTAGATATTGATTTTGTTCTTTTATTTTTTCTTTAATCATACTATTTATTTCTTTACCAACTTCTTTCGTCGCCTCTACATCTAATATGAAACCTTCACCTTTTTTCCTTAAAACACTACCCAATTCACTGCCAACTGGTAATTCTTCTACTAATTTTGTAAGCACTTCATGACTTCTATTTATATCGCAATAACATAAGTTGTATGCATTATTTTGATTTGTAGATGTATCATATATATAGAACATTTCTCCTTTTTCTTTTGTATCTTTAGCATAGTTCTGTAATATTTTACTTCTTTGGCTAAACATTTCATCTCTAAATTTTAGAATTATTTTTTCATCATATAGTGTTAAATCTGCATCTAAGTTTAAATTGTTCCATTTATTGTCATCATTATATATCTTAGTGGTACTATCTAAATTATTTTCCAAATAATTTGAAAGTTCCTTTATAAAATTTTGCACAAATTTATTCTCCTTTAAAGTATTAAAAATTCCATTTTTTAAGTCTAAATTCAATAGACACCACTCCTTTGTTTTAATTTCAATTTTTATCTTGGAAATCTACTATTGATAAATAGTAGTTAGAACTAAACTAAGAGTGATTATATATTATTTTACATAAATTTACAATAGTTTTTATAACTTTTTACTCTGCATGACTTTCTCCTGTTGCATAATCAATTACTATTCCTGGTTGCACATTATAACAATACACATTAAAATGAATTCCTTTCCCATTATCTTCAATAGACCAACTTTCCATCTGTACTCCACTTGCCAATAAATTACTTTCTTTATAAATAGGTGTTACTCTATATAAAACATGATTACTTTCATTTTTATCAATATATTCTGCTATTTGATTTTCAAAAGGTAACATTCCCTCAGTATTTAAATATCTTGTTCCTGTTATTAGATTTTGTTTATTGTCGTTTTCTCCAGCAAGTTGCCAACCAATTAAATGGCATCTGTTATATAAATATTTGTCTTTAATTAGATTGTCATATCTTTTTTGCACCCATCCTGACAAATCTTTTATATTTCCTATTTCTCCTCGTTTTTCATTTTCTTTTGGCATTATTTCTTTACATATATTAGCATATGCAACCCCACTTCTACCAAATTCATCCCAGTCACTATAATTTTCAAAGGCTTTAGTTGTATAATCTTCTTCCGTAAAATATGGTATATTGTTGTTTATTTCTACATATGGTATCGATGTATACTCTGGAATAGTGGATAAATCAAAACTTGTTTTTACATTTGAAATTATGTTTTCTGTATTATTTGTATTTGGATTTTGTATATTTTGGCTTATATATCCTATAGCGATAATACAAATTAACAATGTTAGCGAAATCGTATATTGCCAAAGTTTTTGATGTTTGTTTTTTCTTTTGCTCATAAATTACACCTCTTATTCTTTACTTTTTATCATATTATCACAAAGTTAATTACTAATCAATTTTTTGCCATCTAAAATTTCTTCTATCTCAATAAATTCATCTATGTTTTCATTTATTGTATTTAGTGGTGCAAAATTAAATGAAATAAAAACATTTTTATCTTTGTCTATCTCAATTTTATCAATTATTCTAAATAGACAAGATTTATCTATTTCTTTCATCTCTAAAAACTCATTAATTGCTTTATTTATCTGTTCTTCATCATTCTTATTTTTGATAGATTGCTGTCTATGTAACAATTGAAATCTATCCATTAGCTCACTTTTTTCATTAGTTAGTTTATCTCTTTCATTAACAAACTTCGCTGATATTCTTGTAAAATCAATATCAGTCAGTATTCCATTTAATTTATCATTATATAAGCTATCCAAATTTTTGTTAATATCAGCTATTTTCATATCTATTATTTCAATTTGCTTTTTTACATATGCCACTAAATCGATTGATTTATCTTTTACTTTTTTATAAGTTTCTTCTAACATCGTACGATTAGCATATATTGTGCAAACTTGCCTTACAATTTCAAGTATTCTTTTTTCAAACTTTGGGTAATTCAAATTTCTTACATAGCAACCTCTTTTTTGATAACCTGTATCTACAATGTATGGAATTTTGGGTCTACTACTATGATGATTTACTTTTAACACAATTTGCATTTGCCATCCGACAATGTTTGCAGTATATCAAACCTCTCAATAAATAATCATATTGTTTTATAACTTTTTTGACTCGCTCTTTATGTATTATTTGTGCTTTTTCAAATATATCTTTATCAATAATCGCTTCGTGCGTATTTTCAACTTTTATATGTTTTTCTTTTTCCACCTTACGAAGTTTTTTTACTTTGTATGAAACAACAGATACCTTGTTTTGAACTGTATTTCCTATATAAACCTCATTTTTTAACATATCACATATAGTCGTTGCATTCCAATCATAACCAGTTTTATTTTCATCTTGTGCAATTCCTATTTTTCTGTATCCATAAGGACTTAAATAATGATTTTTATTTAAGTATTCAACAATTAACTTACTTCCAGTTCCATTGACATACATATCGAATATTTTTATAACTACATCTGCAACATTATTATCAATTACTAATTTGTTTTTATTAGTTAAATCCTTTTTATATCCGATATGCTGGGATACTGCATAAATATTCTCCTTGCTTTTGTTTTTCTTTAAATACACTTCTAATCTTTTTTGATATATCCTTTGCATACATATCATTTAGAATTGCTTTAAATGGAGTTATATCATTATTTACTGTTTCACTATATGTATCTATACCATCAAGTATTGAAACATATCTAACTTGATTTTCTGGAAAATAGTTTTCTATATAATAACCTGTTTTTATATAATCTCTTCCAAGTCTTGATAAATCTTTTGTTATTACCATATTAATTTTTTGATTTTCAATATCTGTAATTAGTCTATTAAACTCAGGTCTATCAAATGTTGTCCCAGATACACCATCATCAACATATTCATCTACAATATTTAAGTTTTGCTCTTTTAAATATCTTTCAATTATTTTTCTTTGATTTCCAATACTTTCACTTTCTTGTTTGTCACCATCTTCTCTTGATAATCTTATATACATGCCGTACTTTATAGTTTTTAGTTATTAGTTTAAACATTTCACTCCTTCCCATAAAAATATTTACAGTACTATTATCATAATGTGGTCTTTATTTTTTGTCAGCTCTTTTTTCAATATTTTTATTGTGTAACAACAAGGTTCTGGGGTACCTCACCCACAGGTTTTACCTGTGAGGTGGGTCAGGTTCTTATTATCAGCTTTCTTTTCAGTAAAATCGTAAAACATTTTACAAATAACTTTATCTATTGGCTGTTTTGCTTTATTAAATTTACAATATATTTTTATATCTTCCTTCTTCAAAACATACACCTCTTAATAATGTTTATTATTATTTAAGAATGATATGCGTATAATGAAATTTTTTTATTTACACATCAAACTTAAAAAATCTATAAAAAGTATAGTTTGCTTTTGAAAATTTTTATTAAAATGGGTACAGAAAAAGAAATTTGGGTACAAAAAAAGATGAAACTTTTTTTAAATTTCATCTTTTCAAATCAAAAAAGTATTTTTTTGATTTCGAACTAATCTATTCCTAAAATTTTTCAATTTTTTATTTATAATTATATTCAATATTTATAGAATCATTTTTAATGCCCAAAGTTCGCCAGCTTGGTGTATTGACACCGTTTTCGCTGTTTAGGAGAAAATCTCCTAAAACCTTTTTAGCCCTCTGGGAGAAATTTTTCTATTTCAATAGTTGTTTTAATATGTTATCAACATCAGGAAAAATAATATTTTTCATACCATGATTATATAAATTTAATACCTTATTTGCTTTACTTATTATTTCATTTTGTAACTTATTTGATAAAGTAATTGCAACTTTATTTTTGATATATTGACTTTCTATATATTCTTCTGTTACTGGAAACATATTTTGTATTAGAAAAGTACTATATGTATTTGCAACATATCCAAAAACTATTGTATCTATTGATGGTGTTTTTCCTAATTTAATTTGTTTTTGAATTTTATTTTCATATATCTTTTTATATTTATCAACTTTAGTACTAACTGGAATAAACCATATAATTTTATCATTTTCTTTACTTTTAAAACAAAAATAACATGGTCTTTTAATTCCATTTTCTTTATTTTTCATTAATTCTGGATCATTTATAATATCAAAAAAATCATCTTTTACAAAATAAAAATAACCAACATCTATTTGCATATTTTTTGCTCCTTATATAAGTTAAGGCTTACCTTTTGGTAAGCCCCATTAAAATTTATTCACTCTCTCATTTATACCTCGCTAAAGAGGCAGCGACAAACACATTTATTCACTCTCTCATTTATATCTCGCCAAAGGGGCGGCGACAAACACATTTATTAAAAACAATGATGTTCTTAATTATTATATTCATAATACCACAAAATATGCCATGTGTCAAACAATTTAAAAGGATTTTTATTTTAGTTTTAGCATGTATAATTTTCTCAAAAAACCATTAGATAGCCTTGTTTCTTTTACAAAATTTAGTCCAACTTTTTCAAGTGTTTTACAGCTTCCTAAATTATCTGGATGTGCCATAGAAATTATATAATCAAATCCTAATGTTTTAGCTAATTCTAATTCCATTTTCTGAAGGTTTGTTGTTATTCCGTTTCCTCTATATTCTGGTAACACTAAATTTCCGCCTAATTCACATACAGTATAGTCTTCAAGTTCAAACTCTTTTTTAAAATCCGCAAGCATATTTTGAGAGATATATAATTGCGCCATTCCGGACAAGTTTATTTCCATCATATGCACCATATAAAGGCGCATAATTTTTTTCGTCAAACATACTATCTAATTCCCATTGTTCATATGGAATAAAATATTCTTGATTTTCTAAACCTCCTAATACTGTATCTATAAGCTTAAATAATTGCTCTTTATCTTTTTCTTCTATTTTCTTATAAACTAAATTCATGGTATCCTCCCTTTTATTTTCTCTTATATATCCTATTACTGATGAAATTGCTAACACTACTTCTAAAATAATTCCAAATATTGAAAAAATATATATGTTATAAATTATCCACATTATTCCAATTGGTATGCCTAATGCTTTATAGGTTTTAGTATTTTTTTGCCATACAGAATATGTATATAGCATTGTAGCGATAACTGACATCATACTTAAAATTCCATTATATGTAAATATAGCTGATATAATTGAAATAATATATAGAATTGCTAAAATAATATAATCTTTTGTACTATTTTTATTACTTTTGCCATTTTTCTTTTCATCTATAATAAATATAACATTTCTAATTATTGCAACAACTACCATCGCTAAACCTGAATATGCAGATAAAAATATATAAGATATTCCTGTTGCAATTAAAGCTCCAAAGTTATAAATTAATATATTTTTTCTACTTTTAGACTGGTATGTCATAACCAAAAATATATAATTTATTATTATAAACACTTGCGAAAGTATATAAGTAACTATCATTTCAAAACCTCCTTTAAATTTTTAGCATATTTTTTTAATTCTTGAAAACAGTTATATGCTTCCATTACTTCTTTTGTATTTTTGGAAATATATCCTCTTTCTTTACAGCCTTCTGCTAAATCGACTATTAAAGTACTTTTATCTATTCCATCCCATCCATTTGCAACTATTTTTAATAATGTAGGATTTTTTTCTTTTATTTCATCATAATCCACATATAATGTTTTAATATTGCTTTGCATATATATTTTTAAAGTTTTATTTCCTTTAAATTCTTTGATTTTTTCTTTACTAAATATGAAGATTCTTTCTACATTAACTCCACGATTTGCAACTTCTAAATTCAATACTCTAAATTTCATTTCTTGTGGTGATTCTGTCCACTCATCTTCTAACATTGTAGATGCACACCATAAATGTGATTCCTTATTTAATTTTCTAAAATAACTATTTATTGCTTTATAAAACTTTCCAATTTCTAGATTCTGTGTTTTTCCTTTTGAATCAAATTCAATTTTTCCACCATTGGTAGTTATTGCCATGCCTGTAGTATTTCTAAATTTAATTAACAATTCTACAATATCTTCTGCAATTTCATTATAATTAATTAACACATTTTCATCTTTGGGGATATCTAGCACTAGAGTATTTATTTTTAATCCAATTTCATTTTTAAATTTATATGATAACTTTTCTTCTATCTTATTTCTTTTGATATTGTTATAATCAATTATTACTATACTTGATTCTGAATTTAATTTTTCTGAAAAGCTTATTATAAATGTTTCTTCATTTTTATCCATGTTATTGGTAGAAAAGTAAATAAGTCCTTCATAATATTTATCTAATTTACTTAAATCTTTTATTACATCTAATTCTTTATATTCAACTATATAG
Organism: uncultured Clostridium sp.; assembly: GCA_947364715.1. GTDB lineage: Bacteria > Bacillota > Clostridia > TANB77 > CAG-508 > CAG-269. The sequence continues at coordinate 5,625 of CANAUI010000020.1, read as the reverse complement.
CCTTCTTTTTCCAATAAGTTATGTAGAAATTCTTTTACTTCTTCTTTTGTATTTATAAGAATAACCTTTTTTGGTATATTGATATACTTATAAATGTTACTTCTTTTATCAGATGGCTTTAATGTTTCTTCTGGAATTTGCCATACCATTCCATCTTTTATAGCTCCATTTATTCTTTGTTCTTTACATAGTTTTATAATTCTTCTTTCTGATATTTCCCACTTTTCTGAAAACTGTTTTGCTGTTAGATATCCCATTTCACTTTTCTCCTTATATTATTCTTAATTTGGAACGATATTGTTTACGCCTTTATTTTATACCATTTTCAGAATAATGTCAATTATTTTACAAAAAACATAAGATTAAAAAACAAAGTGCTAAAATTGCACCTTGTTTCTGTAAATATTTTTATACCTAATAATTATAAATTTCCTATATGGAAGTTAATCAGCCTCACAGGTGTGGATTTAAAAATCTACCAACCAATTTGCAAAGTCTTGTAAATAAGACTTTGCTTGTTTTTTATTTACCCTTTGTACTCTCCACCATTTATATGCATTACTTGACCTGTAACATAGGATGAATCATCACTTGCTAAGTATATAAATAGTGGTGCTATTTCATAAGGATGCCCAGCTCTTCCCATTGGTGCGTCTGAACCCAGTGTTGGTATTTTTTCTGCTTCCCAACATGCTGGTTGTAGTGGAGTCCAAAATACACCAGGCGAAACTGCATTTACTCTTATATTTTTATCTGCTAAATTCGTTGCAAGTGACCTTGTAAATCCTACAATTGCTCCTTTACTTGTTACATAGTCTATTAGTTCTGGTTCTCCTTTAAATGTGGTTATTGATGTTACATTTATAATACTTGCACCTGGTTTCATATGTTTTAAAGCTCTTTTGGTTAAATAAAACATAGAATATATATTGGTTTTCATTGTTAAATCAAATTGTTCATCTGTTATATCTAATAAACTTTTTTGTTGATATTGTACTCCTGCATTGTTTACTAATATATCAATTTTGCCAAATGTTTTTATAGTTTCTTCCACAATTTTATCGCAGAAATTAGTGTCTTTTATATCTCCTGCAAGTAATAAACATCTACCACCCATTCTTTCAATGAATTCTTTTGTTTCTTCTGCATCTTTATGTTCATCATAATAGACAATAACAACTGTTGCTCCTTCTTTTACAAATCCAACTGCTGTGGCTCTTCCAATTCCCGAGTCTCCTCCTGTTATGATTGCAACTTTATTATATAATTTTCCAGCTGGCCTGTAATATGGATTATTAAATATAGGTCTTGGTGTCATTAAGTATTCCATTCCTGGCTGTTTATCTTGATGTTGTGGTGGAAACTCTATCCTATAGTCTTTACATATTCTACCATAACCTTGATTGTCTATGTATTTTAGCCCATAATCATCCTGTCCATTATTGTTTGAAGTATAATAATCATAATTCATCTTTCTTCACCTCTACTATCTATATTCTAAATAGCAATTGGGTGTGCATGTTTAAAATTTCTCTAACTTATCTTTAAAGATTTCTCACTAATTAATTCTTCAATTTTGATAAATTCTTCTAGATTCTCATTAATAGAATTTAGTTTTGAAAAGTTAAAATAGATATACACATTTTTGTCTTTGTCAATTTCAATTTTATTGATTAATCTATATAAATATATTTTATCTATTTGCTCCAATTTCAAAAAGTTTTCTATTAATTCATCTAATTGTTTTTCTTCTGTTGTTTTGTTTTTACTGCTTATTTTTTCTTCTGATCCAATTAGTCTTTGCTCTAATTCTTCTTTTTGTTTTGTTAAATTCGTTCTATCAAATATAAGTTTTTGCGATACCCTAATGTAATCTTCTTCAAGAATGATGCCTTGCAATTTATCCATATACATCTTATCTAAGTTGTTATTTATATCTAATATAGTTTTATCAATTTGTTCTATTTTTCTCTTATATCCTTCTCTTATATCAAGTATTTTGTTTTGATATTTTTCATAAATAGAATAAAAAATTTCTTTATCAGCATATATTTTGCATATCTTTTTAACAACATAAATAATATGCTTTTCAAACTTTTCATAATTGATACTTAATGGATAACAACCTCTTTTTTTATAGTCTGCACATATTATATATGGATGTGATTGTGCGTTTTTTCTTGAATTTTTCTTAAGCACAATTTGCAGTTTTCTTTTGCAATGATAACAGTAAAGTAATCCCCTTAATAAGTAATCATATTTAAGTTTTGTATTTGTTCCTCTCTTTTCAAGAATACATTGTACCTTTTCAAATATGTCTTTATCAATAATGGCTTCGTGTGTATTGTTTACTCTTATTTGATTTTCTTTTTCAACTGTTCTTATTTTATGTACTTTATATGATACAACTGATTTCTTATTTTGGACTGTATTTCCGATATAAACTTCATTTTTTAGCATATTGCATAGTGTTACTTCATTCCAATTATAGTTTGTTTTGTTTTCATCCTGTACCAAACCAGTTTTTCTATAACCAGTAGGGGATAAGTATTTGTTGGAATTTAAGTAATTTACTATTTCTACACTACCATGTCCATTTGCATACATATCAAATATTTTTTCTACAATGTTCTTTACTTGTTCATCAATAATTAGCTTATTTTTAATGCTAGGATTCCTTTTATATCCGATATGCTGGAGTGCTACATAGATATTCGCCTTGTCTTTGTTTTTCCTTATAAACACTTCTAATTTTCTTTGAAATGTCTTTAGCATAATAATCATTCATAATTGCTTTAAAAGGTGTTATATCGTTATTTGTGCTATCAATATAGGTATCTATACCATCTGTTATTGCAACATACCTAATATTGTTTTGTGGAAAGTAATTTTCTATGTAATGCCCTGTTTTAATATAGTCCCTTCCAAGTCTTGATAGATCTTTTGTTATAACCATATTAATAGTTCTGTTCTCAATATCTTGTAGCATTTTATTGAATCCAGGTCTATCAAATGTAGTTCCAGAGATACCATCATCAACATATTCTTTGATTAGCTCTAAATCATTCTCCTTTACATATCTTTGCAAAATATTTCTTTGATTACCGATACTTTCGCTTTCCTGCTTGTCGCCATCTTCTCTAGATAGTCTTATATAAATTCCGTACTTTGAAGTTTTGGTATTTCAAGTTTAGCATTTAACCTCCTATCCGTAATCATCTACTACAACAATTGTAACGTGCTCAAAATAATTTTGCAAATACTTTATTATAATTACTTAACTTTTATTTTTAAATTTTCTATATAATCTTTAAAAATTAATCCTATTGTTTCTTTAACTCCCTGCTTTTCTTCTGTAAAAATGCAATATGTATTAAATTCTAATTTATCTTTTGGGTTATCTTTTTTATCTTTATTCACATTGACATCAGCTCCTTTTCATTTTTTCATTAAATCCTTTTAATACAGAATATTAAAGAAAATGGCTTGTTATGACATTTAAAACAAGTGTATTTGTCAATGTGCTGTTTAGTATTTCTATATATAAGCCCTGTTTTTATACCAAAAGCGAAGCTATTTTTGAAAAGTTTTTACTTTTATAAGAAAAAAAGACCTAATATATGTTTTCACATATTAGATCTTTACTTAGCTAATTTTCCTTTAATTTTATTTACTGCTGTTATATTTATTTTCTCTAACACTCATAAAGCTTTATCTCGCAATTCTTTAGTCCTGGATTGTCTATTATTCCTTTTTCATTAGTCCCATTAAAGTATCCGTTAATTGCTCTTATTGTTCCACCATGAGTTACTAAAAGAATATTGTTATCTTTATATTCTTGTTTTAATTTATCAAGTAATTTCCATACTCTATTACATAAACTTTGTATTGTTTCAATTTCTTTATATTCCTTATTTATTTGATAATTATTTAGTATATCTGAATTTATTAATTCATCATTTATTTCTTTTCTTATCATACCTTCAAAAATTCCATATCCGCGTTCTTTTAATGATTCTTCAAATATAATGTTACACTTTACTGCTTCATTAATAACTTCAGCTGTTTTTCTTGCTCTTTTTAATGGTGAACTTATGATTAAATCAATATTATAATCTTTTATTAATTCTTTTAATTTTTTTGCCTGTTCTATTCCAATTTCATTTAATTCAATATCTGTTTTTCCTTGAATTCTACCTTTAGCATTCCAATCAGTTTGACCATGTCTAACAACATAAAATTTCATGCCTTATTCTCCTTCTATTAATACTTTTAATTTATCTGGGAAATTAACTGTCATTCCCTCTATATTTAACCTATATACTTTTTGCATTATTTCTTCATCACGAATTCCCCATAATCTAACACCTAACTTGTTGCTATTGGCAAGCTCTATACTACTATTTGATACTTTATCAGCTTTTGGGCAAAGTTGACATCCTTTTATTGATAATAATTTATCAATATTATTTTGACTAATTTCTTCATCAATAAGCCAAGATATTTTTATATCTTTATCAAATTTTCTAACATTTTCTAATGCTTCAAATATAAAAGATGTAATATAAATATCTTCTTTACTTTTACTATATTTATCAATTATTTCTAATGTTTGTTTTTCTATTCCTATAGTCTTTAGCTCTATTGCAAATGTTAAGTCTTTAGATAAAAATTTCTTTGCAAACTCTTCAAAAAGTACAATTTTTTCATCTTTGTATTTTAAATCAAACCAACTTCCAAAATCAAATTTTAACAATTCATTATAAGTATAATCACTTATTGTTCCTATACCATTTGACTTTTTGTCTATAAAATCATCATGAAATATAACTATTTTCCCATCTTTAGTTTTTTGTAAATCTAACTCAATTCCATTAGCTTTTAATTCTAGCGCTTTTCTAAAAGCGCTCATAGTATTTTCAGGTGCATAAGCTGATGCACCTCTATGTGCATAATTAATAAATCTGTTCATAAATTATTCTCCTATTTATTTAACTTTGAATTATGTTTTATATCATTTTTCCATACTGCATATATTCCTGTAATCAATAATATTAAATCTCCTAATACCATAAACCAACTATTATAATAAATGTAATATGATCCATATAATATTCCTGTTGTAATTCCAGATATTCTAACCAGTTTCATATTTGATTGCCATAGACAATAAGTTCTAATAAGCGAACCTATTGTTGGCAATAGTGAAATTAGTCCTCCCCACGTTAAAATACAATTAACTATAATAATACTTTCAAACAAAAATAGTATTATTAAATACAGTGTTTTGCTAAATTTTTCTTTATTTATAAATAAAAAAGTCCTTATAAAATTAATTATACTTAAAATTGCACCTGTATAAGCTAATATTATAAAATCATAAACTGCTTCGAATAAGCAATTTAATGATTGAACCACCAAAGACTTTTTTCGTTCTTTTATACAAATACTTACTATTAATGCTACAAATGCTAATATACTAAATGTTATTCCTATTTTCATAATTTTCTCCTATATTTTTCTCTATATTAGCATAAAAATAAATTTTTATCAATTATATTACAATTTTTTCAGAAAAAAAGAGTAAAACTAAATTAGTATAATGTAATCATCTTACAAAATGGT